>NZ_PKGG01000160.1:0-12425 GCF_046480465.1 Arthrospira sp. PCC 8006 | reverse complement strand
ACAGCGATAGCGGGTTATTACTCAACCCTATATTCTATTGAGTTACTCAGATATTACTCACAATCTAGTCCTAGCACAGGAAAATAATTCTGTCAACGGTTGATTACTCAGTCAACAATCACAACTTAATCAATCTGTCAAATATCCATTCCTCCCCCCAACCAAACACCGATAGGGTAACTCCCTTGTGATACCCGTCAATGGCAAGCCTATCGGTTCGTTACGAACCATTGACTGTTATCACATCGGTCGTTTCCCCAATAGTGCTTGTTTCGGTTAGGGGGAGGGTATGGGTTCAATTTTGCAGGGTATTACCTAAAGCTACCAGTGCTAATAATAGGACGGTAATGAGTGCGATCGCAGTGGGATTTATCTATGGCTCAAAGTCAACATGATAGCTGTAGGTAGCCGTAGGGGGAACCCACTAGGTTATCAATGTACAACGATACCCCTATCAATGTACAACGATACCCCTATCAATGTACAACGATATCAGGCTGCCTATCCGGTTATCTATGGGAGTCAGATTATTGGGGAAATATTGGGGAGCCTACTCACTACCAACAAAATGCGATCGCATAATCACGACTAACCTGGCTATGACATACTGAAGCGATACCCCCAAACAACTTTTCAACTGGTAACTTGTTTCGTCATCTCTCGCTGATACCTACATAATCCTAGAGAATTGATTCCCCATCGAAACCGATACCTACATACCGCTAGACAAGTCTCCAATTTATAGGGGTACTGGGTTCCGCACAGGATGATTACCCCTAATAGACGGGTTAAGGTTTTGGCTTAGGGTGTTTATTGTGGGTAAACTAGGGGTGGGTTCATATAAACTTCCAATAGACTACTGGCAATAGACTACTGGCAAAAAATACAAACAACCCCTATCATGATAGGACACGATAAGGGTTAAGGTTGTTATTGAGTTAGGGTTAGCTGTTAGGTGTTAGGTGTTAGGGTTTAGGGTTTAGCTGTTACTCATTCTGCACTTAGTAATCATAGCTAACGCTGCTTCTGTTAGCTTATCTACAGTGACTTGGTCAGCTTTCCCTATGTAAATGTGATGATTGACGCTACCATCCCACCCTTTGAGGTTCCAGTAGGTAAAACCATTGATTGAGAGTTTTTTGCACGCTGTCAATCGTTTACCATTAACCTCCACTGAAAAGGATTTATGGGTTTCTAGGTATTTAAACCATTCTAAAGAACCTACTTCGATACAGATATTACCATGACCTACCAGAAACCCTTTGTAAGACCCTGTTAGTGTGACTACCGGGAGTAGCTTAGGCATGAAAATCACCTCCCAGTAGGATATCGCTGTTATAACCATTAAGGTTGCATTCAGGTGATATTATACCTGAATCAAATCGAGTAATAATTGGATACTGAGATTCTACCCATTTCTCGTGTACCATCATAAAATCAACAGCGGCGTTATGAGATATTTCGGCTAATGTCACCCTAGTATCCTGATTGGAATAGGAGATATCTCGTGACATCATTTGAATGTAAATCTCCCTAGCCATTTCTGCAATAACCATCATTTTTTCTTGTTCAAACTCATTCATGGCTTTATTTCCTATTGATTAATTGAACTTGTGATCATCATTATCGGGGTGATTTTGATTATTGTTGTGTTCTGTAATTTTTGCATAAAGCAAGGCTTCAATACCTTTGAGTAACTCGATTTCCGCGTTTAAAAAATGCCTGTGGATTTGAATAAATTCGACAATTTCATCAAATTGTTCAGGCGTGATAGCAAGTTCTACTAAGTCAAGTAATCCTACCGCGTTAGGGTTTAATCGATTACTCATGTAGCTATATTCTACTACGTTTAATCCGGGCGTACTTAATTTAATTGACATGGTTTTATCCTTTGATAGTGGTTAAGTTGTGATAGTTTAACGTCATTTCGGACGGGTTTAAATTATTCGATTTTGGTTAGTAAATGCTGAATATAATTAAGCTGTTTGAGCGACAATTGTTTTTTCGCTTCTGCTAAGGATAACTCAACCTCGCAATCATTCATTATTGAAATTAACGTTTCCTTAGCGTCTTCTTTATTAGCGTTGTAGACTGTACTATCTACCATTTGTTTAAATGTTTTAAACCGTGCCTGTATAATGGCATTTGTGTTGGCTTGAGTCATTTTTTTGGTCTCCTATATGATGTGTTTCCAAACATTTTTGCCGTTCTGATTAATCATATTATATCCTCTATTTTTCATTAGATTAGTCAACTCTGAAACATTAACGCGACTATCGAGATATCCATCTGTTTTAGCTCTCTCAATGGCTTCTTTTAACGCTTTCGGGTCGATATCAGTTACAACCTCGGTTAACTCAGGACATCCCGCGTTAATTGCCTGGTTATTTTGTTTCATTTTTGTCTCAATACTTTGAGTGATAAAACTGTCTAAAAATTGTTCAGTACCTGATGATATAGTCAAGATTTTTTCATTAACAAAATCCCAGTAATCATTGAAGCGTTTAATTGATTCATTGATAGATAATTGATAAATCAATGAATGGGTGACAATAATTTCACTTGATAACCTAGCGTTAATGATATATTTTTTGTGTTTCTGTAGTTGTTTTTTGACCTTGCTGTATTGATTGCAGTTATCGATATTTCTCCAGAAAATTTCTAATTGAGATGATAATTTATCAAGCGTAATATCCTCTACATCGTTTAAATCACTTAACTCGTAACCATTGCCCCTATATTCCTCTGATGTCATAGTCTCTCGTTTTTTAAACCATATAGGAAACATCCGTCTTTTGAGTTCGTTTAACTCCCAAAATGTCCACAATGGATGTATTGAATTAATCACCTTTAAAGCGAAAGCATTAAAAATCATGTTAGTTCCCGGTGTCTGACTACTGATGGTTATTCGGCTATTTTTGCGGTTTAACACCTGGAAAAGCGATAACATATTCTCATTTTCAATTAATAAGCTAGGGGTGATATCTTCCCATACCAATATAAAATTTTTCTCAAATTCACATTGAAGGGGGTCATAAAATCGTTCATGTTGTATCTTGTTTCTCAGTGAAGCGAAAGTGCTATTAGCAAGCACCGAGGTTGTCTTGTATAGTTCAGATGCTACGGTAGCTATCTGTGACTTTCCAGTACCGCGCCCCATAGAAACAGGATACCAGCGGTAGACATTAACGTTACTGGAGACGCTATAAACGAGGCGATAATTGGAAGCTGAATATCAGGATATGGCAGAACACAGACAGCCCGTAAAACAGACTCTAATTGCTCACCCAGGTTGCCTTCTGTGATTATTTCTTCTAGTTCAGATGACATCTGACTTCTAATTAGTCTATAATCAATATAGTCCTCAGACATGGTAGTAACCTCTTATCGCTCTTGACTTGTTGACATGGTATGGTAGTTATTCCCCCCTAAATATTTAGGGGGGATTTATTTGTGACTACATTAATCGCAGTAATTCAATTAATGCAATTAATACATTAGAATCAAGTTGTTGAACCTTGTTATAAAGACTCTCAAAGCTAGGGTCACAATCCAAAACCTTAGCCCCTTCTGTTAACCTTTCCTCGAAGGTTTTGTATTTTGCTTTTCCATTAAATCCTGCTTTATTTTTAGTTTTGGATTCAATGAAAGCGTCAATATCTCCGATTGAGTAAGTAGCGAAAGATTGATTGAATGGATTAATACATTCAATTTCTAAGATATTAGAAATATCAGAGTTTAAATTATCGTCTCCGATATTTCCCTCTAATATCCTGTCAGAAGGTCTGACTGATGATTGACTTAGATTTATTGTTGCTGTAAACATCACAGAACCGTCTGTAAGCATTGAGTCACTTTCGACTATTTTAAGCAATGCGAGTTCTGGAGATGTAGGGCTATATTCTCGTTTTTTGCCGTTATATTCAGTCTCGTATTTTTCAATATAAAACCGTACAGCAATTAATTCTTTATCACCTTTGGAATAACTCCAATCCTTATCATTGAAGTTAGAAAAATCCCCTGATACACCTTTTCCGAATATCCATAAATGAGGTGACTTAATTCGGAATTTGCATAATCAACAATTAGAAAGATTGCCGTTTCACCGGGCTTAACTGCACTGCAATAACTAAATTTATCGTCCTGTTTTTTGCCGTAATATCCGATACTCATGATTAATTATCCTTTGATGATTGATTATGACGTTTGAAATTTTTTTGCATACCTCCCAAAATTGAGGGTTACCAACAATTGATACTCGTAGGCTGCCTTCATTTGTCAACCTTGCTGTAGCGTGACCTCTGTAGTCCTAGGGCTATAACAACCCATATAGGAATAAGCTAAATCAAGGATTTCCTGGGTTTTATGTTCCTTTATAGGGGTTAGTATCCGGTAGGCTATTTGAGTGGTTTCTGACTCAAATAGGTGTGGGTTATAGGTGGTGTTTATTAACTCACCGTCAATGGAAAATAACCCTGTAGTTTATTCATTATTTGCCCTTGGAATTTCTAAGTTGTTTAAAATCTCCTGAAACTCGTCGATATTGATAAATGAGATGCCTTGCCATCGGTAGGATGTCCCCCTTATAACAAACCAACACTGATTGACTAAGCCAGGATTAAGGTACTGCAATAACTGCATTTTTAGCTTAAATGAATCAGTTAATACTCCCTTAACTTCGATGTAACGATTAAAGAACGGACTATAAAAATCTGGAATCCAGGTGATATTTTTCCCAGGTTTTTTGTTTTCAATTAACGTTAGTTTAGGATGCACAATTAATTGATTATCGTATTTTTGTAGAAGGTGATAAACCCGACAATCAAATACACTTGGAAAATAATAGCCGTCTATTTTTTGTCCTCTGGCATTGTATTTATTTCTCATCTTTTGGGTGCAGAAACTTCCGCTAGGGTTATCAATTTCTTTGTCTAAGCCATTTTCCGCCGCATAGATGCTGTATTCTTCTCTGTAATACTCAAGTGCATCCTCCATTAATTCCTCAAGTTTTTCGGGGTTTAATGGTATTAATTTTTGAAGGATTTTACCTAAAAAATAAGCGATAAAATCCTTATCAAACTTAACTAAAGTTGATGGCCACGTAAACCCCTTTCCGCCTGAAATTGGAACTTTGATATATAGGGAATGACCGATATACATCAAGGGGGTTAACGCGATGTTTCGTAGGTTAAGCCTAACCTCGGACCAATGACGTGGTATCATGCTATAATTTCCTAATGCTTGTTGACTGCCACCTGGGTATTATTCATTTTCAGGACTGTATTTTCAGTCCTGAAAACAGATAATATATGGGTGGTTTTATTTTGGACTAGCCTTAATCTAACCAACTAGAAAATGGGTTGACTTCATTATCTTCATCCTCTAAATCACTCTCAGAGCCCAATAGATGGTCTTCTAGTGCATTAATATCATCCTGTATGGCTCCCGTAACCTTACGAGGTAGCTTTACTCCACCTGCTTTTAATAGCGTCAGGATTGCGTTGGTGACTCGTTTAAGTGTGGCAATCTCTGAATATGTCAGATAAAAGGTATTTGAGTTGATAATCTCCGACGTTTGGAGTTTGTTGGTCAATGATTGAATTAATGAAGTTTTGGGGTAAGGAAGGTAAGTATTAACCAACTCCAGAAACTTAGTAAACTGATTAAACCGACTCAACGTCTCTTTGTATTCTGTAGGAGTCAATACTTTATTAGTATTGACATTAGTTACATTTTCTACAGTTACGCTACCTTCAATTGATTCTGTAACTGTATAGTTACCTTGCTCTTTTGAATTCACTGTATTTAATTAAAATTATCTTATCTAATTAATTTATTAAAACTAAATATATATTATGTAATTTATATTTATTCATAAAATTATCAAATATCACATTAAGTATATATAGAATGTACAAATAATAACCAATACAAAAAACCCGTTAATCCTATTTTGTGAGTTAACGGGTATATACTTAGTAACAAGTAGTCGATTATTTACCTTGTTTGTTTTTGTCTTTAGCTGGTTTGTTAGCGGGTTGTTCCCCTTGTTTTTGGTTTTGTGCTTCTGTTTTACCTGTCGTCAATTCCCCTAAGCCATCTAATGGATAATCATTTTTATCAGGTATTTGATAGTATGAGTGATGTGTTCTAAGTGACAATGGTTTTATAGTCCAATAGTGTGCAAAAACATAAAGTAAGCAGTTAATCGAGAAAACGGGTGGAACTTTTAAACTAATAAACCTTAGTTTCCTTTCACCTGCATGAGTACCTGACGTTGTATACTTTCTCCATATTCCTGAATCTGTTGCACCAGCAGGACCTTCTATAAATACACGATAAAATCCTGTCTTTTTGCTGGGGATACGTCTTAAACCAAGCGGAACTTTTCGTCTATTAGCATTAGTTGATGTAGTAGTACCTGCTTTAGGAGCCCCTCTCCAAACAGTTAAATCTCTAACCTCTGTTGGTTCTAAGCCTTGACTGTTAGCGGATAGCCTATAAAGCAGCAACATAGGCATAGGGATAACATACTTTGATGTCTTGTCTACTGGAGCCTCAACCATTAGCTCTGGTCCAAGACAAGGACCTTTTGATGTCCCTAGTTTAGCAACAAAATCTGTTTTATATTTATTGTAAGCATCATTTAAGGGCATAATTTACCTCATTAATTACTGAATAAAGACTTAGGTAGACAGTGATAGTTAATGCCTACCTATTTCATAAATCTTAGTCAACAAAAACAGCAATAGCTTCTACATCGATAGAGCCATCAGTAGCATCCAAAACATCATCAGTAGGGATTGTTAGGGATACTGTCACAGCTCCAGTTGCCATGTTACGGGTATAAGCTGTAACTAATGTTGCCCCATTAGGGTTTCTAGTTGCGCTTAGTTGTGCACGTTGAACTTGCTCGATAACTTCTAGCAATTGATGTTCGAGAGTAGCACCGTTAAGAGTTACTGGACTAGCCATAATCATCACCTTTAATCAGTTAATACATAGAGCCTAGCATCATTAACTGAATTTGTCTGTTAACTATTTGATATATCAGATGCTACATATATGTAGCATCTATTCAATGAAAACTACATTAGGCTGTAGTTGGTGGCTGACTCCCAGTTTTCATTTCTAACGACGTTCTAGTAGCTGTTCTGATTGCGTCGTCTACCCACTTAGGTTTCTTCTCAAAATGTAAAGGAATTTTTACTTTAGACTTCCTAGGGTCTTTCTTTATACATTGCTAAAGCGGAACTTTCTCCCATATCGATTTTGGCTTGTTCAAACTTATCGATTAATTCCCAGTTAAGGATTTTAACCTCCGATATATACATTTTTGTTTCGTTTATTCGTTTCGCATTTTCCCTACCGCCAAAACCTTTCCTTTCCTCAAATATCAAAGGGTAAACAATACTAGAATCTGTTAATTGTACTAAATCCTTACAAATACGTTCAGCATCTGACTTGCTAGATTCATTCACAAAAAACGAGAATGTTCTACCATTATTTAATTGACAATTTACCTTTATATTGCCTTTGGTAAATGCCGATTTACTAGGTTGAGTAAATATCCTTTGTAATTTATCCCAGGTTATTTTGTGTCTTTCTACTGATGGGAGTTCTATCTGAGTTTTTTGTAGTTTTGACCGTCTTTCCTTAGTCCAATACGGTGGCTTTTCGTAATTGTAAAAAATGAAGGTTAACTGAATTTTTAAATTACTGCTATTCGGAACTTCAGAGATATCTCCAGACCCTACAAATTGCCGCATATCACGATTACCTAGTATTTCAGTTTGAGCTAACACATTTGCTACATTTTCTTGAAGGTTTCTTAATGATGATACTAGTCTAAATCGCTCTCCACCATTTTCTACAACCGCGTTAACTAATTGTTGTTGTCTATTTTCCTCAATGCGTTGTAATGCAATATATTCATCTAATCCTTGAGCAACTAAAATAATTGCTTCTTTACAGTTATCTGAGAATTCCTCCCAAAATTCTTCACTACTATCTTGATTCCAAATATTGTTAATATTTCCATCATATTTTTCTGGTAATTTCTCCCTAGCTTCCCTTCTCTGTTTACCGAAACTCCATTCTTCACCTTTTTCGTCACCCCACTTTTCAATCGTTCCTTTACCACCAGGAACCATTGAAACAATAGCCGTTGCAAGTGTTGAAGGACTTTTATCTAAAAACATTTTAACAACCCGTCTACCATGTTTAAACAGTTGCCATGCTATGGCTTTCATAGCCATGTTAAATGACTGTTTAACGTATGCACCGAAAGCTGTAGATACTTCCATAAGCATTTCAGGTTCCTTGCTTAAGGCAATGTGCATAGCAGCGGCTTTGTTGATAAATGCAATACCAATGGTAGGCAATACTCCACAAACTAATTTACCTGCCATATTACCCAAAAAACCGGCGGTAGTACTAATAAATTGATTAGCAATATTCATCATATTTTTGTCTATCTGTTCATCTGATATATTCCAGTTGAAATTCCAGAAACTATCCCAATTAGACGTGATAAATCGTGCTCCTTTCTCAAAACTAAAGTTAGATAAAAACTTAGTAATTCCTTCCCATAACCAACCTCCAAAACTTTTGCCCCATTCAACAACTTTACCAGTTATTTTTGCCCATAGCTTGCCAAACCAACCCATCTCTTGAGTAGATGTTCTCTGAGCTAAATTAACTTGTCTAACGCCATTCCTACCTATACTGCTACGGGTTTGACGGCTAGACAAGCTACGAGTACTCCTTAGCATTCTTGCACTTCTGGCAACCATTACAAAGTCCCTCTTAGTGGGTTATCGCCGTCAATCAATTCGGTTTCTATCTTGATATCAGGAAAGTCTTTTTTCAATAATTCTTGTACTTTCTTGGTTTCCTGTTCTCTGATATCGTCTTGTTTTTTCATTGAATCATATAACCTAGTTAAATCGGCTAATATGTCTTTTGACGGGTCATTACCATTAACTTGTAAAGTACCTTGCGCTCTAACTATTGAGAAGATTTCCTTTATTTGATTTAAGGCTGTCTGTAGTGTTTCTTTCGCGTTCTTTTGATTAGTGATTTTAACTTTACTTTCATTAGGTTCTAGTAGTTCCTCAAAATTATCAGCTTCTGGAGTAAACGCTGTTTTTAGTTTCTCGTATTTTTCCTCGGTTTCAAATCCTAAATAGTCTAATATTTCCGAGACTTCCCTACCAGCTTTAAAGGCTGCCGCGTGCGCCAAACCTGCTTCATGTAAACAGGTTAAAACAGCGTTTTGGGTCACTTGGTGACTAATAGCTATCTCCATTACCATCCCGAATATTTCCGCTATCGCCTCAGCTAAGTTAGGCAATTTGATTTCCGCGTGTTCCTGTTCTTTGGTCATCAAATTTACGTCATCAATCTCGACTTTAACTTCAAACTCACCCCATCTTTCGTCATCGATGTCAAATCGATACATTAACCATTCTGGCAATGTGTTTATTCGTTTAATTCTGTTTTCTGGATTATTAGCATTAACCGTTATTTTTTCCGGCATTTCAGCCGGGAAGGATTCAGGGTCTAGGAACTCGTAAATCCTTCTAATCATTCCACAGCATTCTTCATTCATATCTGGTATTGTTATTGTTACTCTTTTTCTTCTAGTGTATTCTATTTCACATATAGGGTCATAAACATATAAACCTGACCAGGTATCGTAATTAAGCCATTGTAGTGTACACGGGAATATTCCAAAACCCCAAAACGCTCGTTCTAAGGCCATCATTGTTCCTTGCTTAAAAGTATAGTATCTATTTTTATAGCCATATCTAACCGCACCCATCCTAGATGACCAACCAATATCAAATGTTTTGCGGTCAATCGTCACTCTCCTCCCGGGGAGAAACCAATACCTCGTATAGGCCATTTTAACCCAGGGGTTTGTATGCAGGCTTAAAAAAGTCTGTAAATATTCACCACGAATATATATAGCGGCTTCATTATTACCCGTATTGAAATCATCGCCTTCAATGTAATCTCCTTCTATATAATAATCTACAGGAGAGAGTTCCTCGAACTCACAAATAACATTATGTGATGTCATTGACTCCCATATTATTATTTCCGTTTCTCGCCGCCATCGCCGAGGTAGTAAAGTCATACGTCCAGACCGGCTTAAGTTAATAAAAGTTGGTGGATAGCGTGAGTCTCGATATATGCGACTATACTTATAACTTGCTTCCCAAGTATAGCTAACACCATCTTTTGATTTATGTAATGATGCTTGAAAATCGTTTTTTTCAAACCTATCAAAATCACCGTATCCCGACAATATGTTATATGATTGGTAACCTGAACTTTCTCCATAACGAGGATGGGCATAGGGCAATAAATAATAACAATCATCTTTAACAGTTGTGGTTTCCTCGATTAATTCATCTAAATAGTTTGCATTATCGCCTACATTATCTGAACTTCCTTTATCATCATCTATCTTGTCGCCGCTATTAGGACCGCCAAAACCTCTACCAGCACCACCCTTTCCCCTAGGTTTTTTTCCTCCCTTTGGCTCGTCTCTTTTTGGGGGTTCCTCGTCTACTCGTCGTGTGTCATCATCTACTCGTCGTGCCTCGTCTTCTCTTTTCCACCTACCATGGTCTTCAGGGTTAATTCCACGCGGCACTCTGGTGATTGGGTCCCAAGGATTTACTAATCCGGGAACACCTCCTCTATCTCTTTCCCTTGCATACGGTAAACCCCTACCAAAGTCCATTGTTGAAGATGTTTGGTCGCCTAAATCTCCTGCTAAACCTGAACTTACACCGCCTGACCTACCAACCCCGCCTGACCTACCAATATTCCTGGGTGTGCTTGACCTAATAGTATCTTTAATTTTTATAGTGTCTCTAACCATTTAAATAATCGCATTAAAGTAGTAATATTATACTAACAAATAATTTATTAATAGGTGGTTAAAATGGTGAGAGGTGTTAAAAATATCACGGCTAATATAAACGCTGCTAACTGGAGTAACGCCATAGAGTTATTTAACGGGACTATTTTAGAATCATTAATAACAGAAAGATATAAATATGATATCGGTATTTACAGCTATATATCATCGTTAAACGCTAGATGTTACACTCCCAGTATTGCACAATCACAAATCCCCAAAATTTACCCGGAAGATAGCTATTACCAACGGTGGGAAAAAAAACAGGAAGTGTTGCAGGGAGCGGTAGATTTACAGATATTTTATGGGAATATGGCAACAGAAAACGGGTTAAATTTAGGGATTGTCAAATTGCCATATTATGGAGGCATTCACACCGAAAACCTGTTAATTGAATTAATCACTAATCAAAACGAAGGTTTAGCAATTGATAGCAACTCAATAGTTAAAGCTAGGTGTTTAACTCAGTTACATAACAATGATTCTATTAATATTTTTGGCATGGCTGAATATCAACTCGATACAGTTCCTAAAACCCCTACATTGACACAACCCGAAAATTTTGGGGTTACAATAGGCAATACCCCCACGTTAGTTAGACCCTCAAATATTAATCGGTATAGGTTGCACTTACAAAACGTAGGTTCTGTAGGGGTATGGTTTTGTCACGGTGATATCAGTAACTGTGTACCTTATCAATGCCTATATTTACCTCCTAACGCTGGGTGGGATGATGAACTAAAATCAACAGCTTCTATCTATGCTATAACTGAGGATAGCGTAACCAATATTGTTGGATTAGAACCAACAATAAATTGGTAAATTGTACTTTGATTTAGGGGTTTATTATGAGTTTCTCAGTTTATAGTTCTGTTGTCAATTTAGACACTCTAAACATTAGCAGTAAAATACAGGGAACTCCCGAAACTACCGCGATAAGTTTGACTGCTAACACTATCACGGAAGTTGTGCCTATCAATGCTACCAGTAACGGTAGAACGGTGTTTGTAAAGAATCGGTCAAATACCAATGTACATCTAATATTTGACCCTACAGGTGATAGCGTGTCAGACGCTGCATTTTCGGTTAAGCCAGGTGATACCATCTCAATAACGTGGGGTAGAACTAAGTTACAGGCGATAGCAGAATCTAGCGCTAATATCAGCGTTACAATTATCGAATATATCGATATGTAATCATCAAATAAATGGCTAGTATTAAGTTATTAGCCATTTAATTAAGTAATCAATATAGAGGCAGTTATGACTAATTTCAACATTTACTCTAGTAAGTTTGGGCAATCAACCGATGACTTGCCAGAAGGTGAAGTTAATCTATATTTAACTAATGAACGGATACAAGCAGTTATTGACTCAAATACTGAACGGATACAAGCAGTTATTGACTCAAATACGTATAACGTTGAACCTCGCATCTCTATAGAACCTACCCTTTCAACTCAGTTTGGTAAATCCAACACACGCTACAA
>NZ_PKGG01000321.1:0-4344 GCF_046480465.1 Arthrospira sp. PCC 8006 | reverse complement strand
TCAGGAGCCKTATGAGATGAAAGTCTCAAGTACGGTTTTGAAGTGGAGTTGGGGAAGGTGACTTCCCTTTCGACCATAACAAAATGCTCTTACCGTGAACCATGATTACCTACTGTCCAAAATTCATTGTCCAAGCAGCCTAAAAAGAGACCTGAAACAATGGCTCAAAGCGGGAGTGCTAGATAACGGTGTATTCGAGGAAACAGAAACAGGGACACCCCAAGGAGGGGTAATAAGTCCAATACTCGCCAACATCGCACTGTTGGGAATGGAAAGGTTAATCAAGAGTCTGTATCCAAACAAAGGAACAGTCACTCAAGCCAACCTAATACGATACGCCGATGATTTCGTGATTATCTCAAAAGACCTAGGAATCATTGAACAGTGCCAAACTGCTATCACCAAATGGTTAAAACCTGTAGGATTAGAGATTAAACCCGAAAAGACTCGAATTTGTCACACACTCAAACCTATTGAGTATAATGGCAAAACAGAAGAACCTGGGTTTGATTTTCTCGGATTCAATATCAGGCAATATCCAGTAGGAAAATATAAAACTGGGAAAACAGGCGGGGCAGCAAGCCGATTAATCGGACATAAAACCCACATAAAACCCAGCCACAAAGCAATTAAAGCCCACACAGAAGCGATAAAAGGTGTAATTAAACAACATAAAACTGCACCTCAATCAGCCCTGATTAATCATCTAAACCCAATTATTCGGGGATGGTCAAACTATTATTCAGCGGTAGTCTCAACAGAGACCTTCAATAAGCTAGACTACATAATCTGGCAAATGTTAAGGGCATGGACAGTATCGAGATGCGGAAAGGCAAGTCACGAAAAGCTAAGAAATTATTTCAGACATGGAACAATT
Organism: Arthrospira sp. PCC 8006; assembly: GCF_046480465.1. NCBI lineage: Bacteria > Bacillati > Cyanobacteriota > Cyanophyceae > Oscillatoriales > Microcoleaceae > Arthrospira > Arthrospira sp. PCC 8006. Next base: position 3,467 of record NZ_PKGG01000321.1, on the reverse strand, counting down.
AAACTTAGCWMWGGGCGTATTAAGGTATGTCTGACAATTGGAGTCCAGTTGTGTTTGAATAGATGTAACCCATCTTTGGTTTGGAACAGCCAATTTTCGTGTCTTTCTTTCCCATTGCTAAGTTTAATTGTTCCATGTCTGAAATAATTTCTTAGCTTTTCGTGACTTGCCTTTCCGCATCTTGATACTGTCCATGCCCGTAACATTTGCCAGATTGTCTTATCTAGTTTGGTGAATGTCTCTGTTGAGACTACCGCTGAGTAATAGTTTGACCATCCCATAATAATTGGGTTTAGTTTGTTAATCAGGGTTGATTGAGGTGCTGTTTTAAATTGTTTAATTACACCTTTTATCACTTCTGTGTGGGCAACTGCTTTTTGGCTGGGTTTAATGTGGGTCTTGTGACCGATTAATCGGCTTGCCATTCCCCCTGTTTTCCCAGATTTATATTTTCCTGCTGGATATTGCCTAATRTTGAATCCTAGAAAATCAAATCCTGGCTCCTCTGTTCTGCCTTCATATTCAATAGGTTTGAACGTATGGCAGATTCGAGTCTTTTCAGGTTTTATTTCTAATCCCACAGGTTTTAACCGTTCGGAAATAGCAGTTTTGCACTGTTCAATGATTTCTAGTGATGGGGATATCACTACAAAGTCATCGGCGTATCTTATAACAGTAGCCTGCGCTCTGTTTGCTTTCTTTGGATACATTGTCTCTATGAACCTAATCATGCCATCCAATGCGATGTTAGCTAGGAGTGGACTTATTACCCCTCCCTGGGGTGTCCCTGATTCTGTATCCTCAAATACGCCGTTATCTAGCACGCCTGCTTTGAGCCATTGTTTCAGGTCTCTTTTTAGGCAGCTTGGACAATGAATTTTGGACAGTAGGTAATCATGGTTTATTCGGTCAAAACATTTTGCTATATCAGCATCGAGTACATAATATTCACCCTTGTTGATACTTGAGTAAATTCGTGCTATTGCATCTTGGGCTGACCGTCCGGGACGGAACCCATAGCTTGTGCTTTCAAATCTCGATTCCCATTCAGGTTCGAGAGCCGACTTAACCAAGGCTTGCCTTGCTCTATCTTGGATTGTGGGTATTCCTATTCCAGCTTTTTTCATCCCTACCAGGTTTTGGAATCCACACCCGTCGCAGTGGTTTTGCTTTGAGGTTTCCTTTGATTTTCTCGGTCATTTCTAGCCTTTGTTTAGGGGATATTGCTATCACACCATCTACTCCAGCCGTCTTTTTGCCTTGACCCGCTTGGGGGGGCGGGTTTATTAAGCTGACTGTTGGGAAGCATGGCTGACCGTGGAACCCGCCCCTACAGTCGCACTGCTAAGAGTCGGGCATAATATGATTTCACCAATAGACGTTGCCACCTTCTTACCTTTGCGTCCTGTCCCGATTTAGCTGCTTGAAATATACTCTTTTGGAGCTTGAAAACTTTCCGTTGAACCTTAGTCCACGGGATGGTCTTCCATGCGTTGTTCGTAGTCTTGATTGGTTTGGATTTCCCAAATCCTTTCTTTAAACTCGCTATCGCCATTTGTACACCTACTTGACTCTATTTCTTTACAATCAAACCGTGACCCGTTAGCATATCCCTACCATTACAGTCGGGCGTTGGCTTCTGGTCACATCTCACCCCCTAATAGGCTTACGCTTACACTTTCACTACTGACTTTCTCGACCAGATTATCAGAGCCTAAGAGGGGTTAAAACGTTCCGTTTATATGGGCATTCCATCTTTAGATTTGTCCTATCCACCGGGGTACTTTTAAAGGTCTGTGTAGGTGATGAAGTGATTACCCTACTTTTCCCCTTACTCTTTTGAGCGCAGCGTATCAACCTGTTTCGCTGCTCAATAATGACGATGGTTCAAGCCGGACATTCGGTTTCCCTAATCATGGATGGTTGGCAGTGGTCTCGGTTCTGGTGTTGGGTTACACCTAGGAGCTTTCCGTTCCCCGCTTCAATCCTGAGGTTGTGATTCCCAAAATTGGGGGTGGCTATCGCCGTTACCCTAATTTCCTAACTTTACTTATCCATTTCTGGGCTTACTATAAGGAATTTGTATGGGTTAGTTCGTTTTGACCTTGGGTTCCCTGCCTTGTTTGGTATATCTCTATACCGAACGTTGGGACATATAAACAGTTATGAGGATGGTCACGAGTGCGTTCCTTATATTCAACCAAGGGGTTGAAGTCCCCACCAGGCGGTTACTTCGGGTATTTCAACCCTATTTCATGCCTGAACGTTTCGCACCACTTACTTTACTGACGCAGAAGGTCGGAAAGTGAGTATTAAAACAGGGGGAAGGGTTGTAGCCCCAATTCCCAGTCCCGAAATGTTTGATTTCCTAGAATTGAAACGGCCGTTGTTACCAGAATATAGCCCGAAAAAAGGCAGTCAACCCAAAACCATAGCTGGAGGCTTTGACGCAACGTTTAGTAACAGAATTCAATCTATGAAATGCCCGGTAACCCAGAAATATGCTTTTCGTAGACTGTACAACCTGTTAGGTGAACAATATGGACTACCTATCGAGTTGCGAGCTAGACTTATGGGACATAGCACAATCGTCAATGAGGGTAAATACAAGACAGAAGGCATTGACGCTACCTTAGAAGTTCTCAAAGGGGTTTCTAAGTTACCTATACCATTGAACGTGGCTATAGAACGGTTAACAGCGTTAGGGGTTGATATTGATAGCTCTGAAGCTAAATTATTTCTTAGAGTTATCTATCTGATAGATTAATCTAATCGTCAACCTTTCATAAATTAACGCCCCTAGATTAAACCCCTAGGGGTTATTTTATGGCTACAGATTAATAGATACTACTACGGTTTTGAGTAACACCTAAGTAACGGTAGAATAGGGGTTATAGGCTATGTATTAGGTTCAAATCCCGCCAGAGCCATTTAACTTAAACCCTTATCCTGACTACTATCGCGGGAATTGCTTTAACCCGATAGTCGTACCTAATTACTCAGATATTACTCACAATCTAGTCCTAGCACAGGAAAATAATTCTGTCAATAGGATGATTACTCAGTCAATAAGCACAACTTAATCAATCTGTCAAATACCCATACCACCCCCCAACCAAACACCGATAGGGTAACTCCCTTGTGATAGCAGTCAATGGCAAGCCTATCGGTTCGTTCCTCACCATTGACTGCTATCACATCGTTCGTTTCCCCAATAGTGCTTGTTTCGGTTAGGGGGAGGGTATGGCTCAAATCAACCCATAGTGGGTTCCCTATGGGAGTCAGATTATTGGTGAAATCTTGACGAGCCTACTCGCTACCAACAAAATGCGATCGCATAATCACGACTAACCTGGCTATGACATACTGAAGCGATACCCCCAAACAACTTTTCAACTGGTRACTTGTTTCGTCATCTCTCGCTGATACCTACATAATCCTMRRSAAGTCTCCAATTTATAGGGGTA
>NZ_PKGG01000485.1:0-881 GCF_046480465.1 Arthrospira sp. PCC 8006 | reverse complement strand
ACCGGGATTTTGTGATAGAATGCAGCTAGGGCAGCAGCAAAAGCGGTAGTGGTGTCCCCCTGGACTAAAACCAATTGCGGTTGCAACCTGCCAAAAAGTGCCTCCAACCCCTGCAAACTGCGACAGGTGATATCTGTTAAAGTCTGGCGTGGCTGCATGATATCTAAATCCAAGTCAGCCTTGAGGTTGACAAGTTCCATCACCTGAGCTACCATTTCTTTATGTTGCCCGGTCAGGACTACCTGGGTAGTGAACTGAGGGCATTTTTGGAACTGTTGGATAACCGGAGCCAGTTTAATCGCTTCTGGTCGTGTGCCTAGGGTGATACATATAGGAATAGGTATAGGAATAGGTAGATTTAACATGATTGTTTTTGTACGATTTAATTGACCATGATAACATGCTTGACAACTGCCGAAACTGACTTAGTTGAGTTAAGTCATGATTGTTTTTATATTGAGCTAGAAATTCGGGAGAATACCAACTATCTGTTAAAGGGCAATATTCAAATTCAATACGCCATACCAGCTCATAATGCCGCATTAGTGACCTTTAAATTTAGCAAAAGATCTGGCTATTTAATATCTCCACCTTACCCAGGAATCTCTAGCTCAAATGCAGTTAGACCTTATAAATATATTCCAATTTATTCAGATAAGGGAGGGCAATTTTTGATTACATTTCAAACCCCTCCTGATTCTTATTATGTGTCTCTAGGATTTAGATTATGGAATAGCAAAACAAAGGTTTTTATAGGTAATCAAGTAGAAATGATTGAATCTCACAAAGATGATTTTGAGTTATCAATAATCGATAATCTCTCCACTCATGAGATTGAATCTGCCAAAAATTATTGGTCAAGTATAGGAGTTAGTAAAGGA
>NZ_PKGG01000384.1:0-2617 GCF_046480465.1 Arthrospira sp. PCC 8006 | reverse complement strand
CAAATCGTTGGGACATATAAACAGTTGTAGGGATGGTCAGAGGCGAGTCTCTTGTATTCAATCGAGGGGCTGAAATCCTTACCAGGCGGTTATTTCGAGCATTACAGCTCTATTTCATGCCTGAACGCCTCGCACCATAACCTTAACCATCAGTAGGGTGTGTCAGACTCCGAGAATTGAAATCAACAGGGGATAATTGATTTCTGACGCACCATAACCTTAACCATCAGTAGGGTGTGTCAGACTCCGAGAATTGAAATCAACAGGGGATAATTGATTTCTGACGCACCATAACCGATAATTGATTGTTGGTAGAGCATCATAATTATTTCTGGGAACTCATATACTCGAAATGGTGCGTCAGCCGAGCATTATTCCTGGGGATTTATATACCCTGGTTCTGACGCACCCTAMCGTAGKCRTGAGCCGGTGTGGGAACTTGTATACTCGAAATGGTGCGTCAGCCGAGCATTATTCCTGGGGATTTATATACCCTGGTTCTGACGCACCCTACCGTAGGCGTGAGCCGGTGTGGGAACTTGTATACTCGAAATGGTGCGTCAGCCGAGCATTATTCCTGGGGATTTATATACCCTGGTTCTGACGCACCCTACCGTAGGCGTGAGCCGGTGTGGGAACTTGTATACTCGAAATGGTGCGTCAGCCGAGCATTATTCCTGGGGATTTATATACCCTGGTTCTGACGCACCCTACCAGGCGATCGCACCCGATCGCCTGGTAGGATATTAACTATCTGTAATTGGTAAATTGTAGTGCTACGGGGAAATCTTCCTGCTTGAGATATCTAATTATCTCCTGTAAATCATCTTTAGACTTACTAGAAACCCGCACCGCATCACCTTGGATAGAAGCCTGAGATTTTTTGAAATTATCTTTAATAATCTTGGTAATCTGTTTAGCCACATCCTTGCTAATCCCTTTTTTCAGGGTAATTTCTTGGCGGACTCGGTTTCCACTAGCTGACTCAACCTTTCCATAATCAAAAATTTTGAGGGATAGATTACGTTTAGCAGCCTTAGTTTGCATAATCGTATGGACCGCATCAAGAGTAAACTCGCTGTCGGTATTGACAACAATTACCTCATCACCAAGTTCTAGGGTAGTGTTAGTATCTTTCAAATCGTAGCGACTAATAATTTCTCGTTTGGCTTGGTCTAGTGCATTGACCAATTCTTGACGGTCGAAATCGCTGACAATATCGAAAGAAGATGTTGAAGCCATAAGCCTTCGTTGCTATGTAATGTTCTACTGATTTCTTAGGACAAGGATTCTAACCCCAAACATCCAAATATGCAACAATTTTGATAAAAAGCCGTCCCCAGCTAGGCTAAAGGACGGGTCTTTGTATCCAATTTTTCGGTAACAGCAGTCTGATTTTGGCATTGAACAGCAAATCAGGCCTTATGGGGTGAGATAGCTTATATCTCTGAGAACTTGCCCCAATAGATCTATACCAACTAAGTGCCACTGGCAACCTCTGGCTTCAATCCAAATAGAACAAAGTTACCACCTTCCGCTGATTTTCGGCTTCTTCACAGGTCCTCAGCAAAGTATCACTGTCATGAAAAGCAAAACATATCAACTGCTGACACCGGGAAATAATTTCCTGATTGCAGGAGGAACTAGCTTCGGCCAATGATAAGGTATCTCCAGAGGGATTTTCGACCAAATGGATGACCTGTTCTAGCTGTGACCGTGACTCGCGAGGCTGACGTTCGAGACTTTGAGGTAGAATGACTGTTAAAAGATTAGGATCAGCCCGCATTGCCCCTCTAATGGCGGCTGAGTTAGTCCCGGTTGCACCGGAGGTAATCAGATGGTTTCCCCCCAAAACTAGGGCATAACTCATCATCTCAATCAAATTCTGATGGGTTAAGGGAATATGGCGGGAACCGAGTAAGGCAATGCGCTTGGAGCCGGTTTGCTGAATGGCTGCAAGTTCTTCTAAAAATTCATCTACTCTGGGCAAATTGATGGACTGACTCAAGGATACTCTTATATATTTACCAAGAATTAGGGGTCGAGATAGACCTCACGGTCTACCCCTCCCATTCAGAACCGGACGTGAGACTTTCACCTCATCCGGCTCCTAGTCTGATTGTTCCATTGTTAAGGATACAGCTTTGGCGTTGTTTTTGTCAAGCGCCGTTTTATTATCGTGACAGTGACGGTGCAATAATTGAAGATTCTTGTATTCATCCTTTCCACCTAAGTTTCGAGGTACAATGTGGTCTACTTCAACTAAATCTGATGGTGCAAAATACTGTCCACACCAGGAACACCTGCCTTTTTGCTTTTTGAGTAGTTTCGCTACCCTTGTTGGCGTATCGATTGCTTGTCCTTTTCTGGTTGCCCAATAAGTCCAATTTCCGTCGTATGGTGTCGCTTCTGGGCGTACTAGGGTATGTCTGGCAATTGGGGTCCAATTATGTTTCCACAATTGGAGTCCCTCTTTAGTTTTAAACAACCAAGTTTCATGCCTTTCTTTTCCGTTGCTAAGTTTAACCCTTTCCTGCTGGAAGTAGTTCCTTAACTTTTCATGATTCGCCTTTCCGCATCTTGATACTGTCCATGCCCTTAGCATCTTCCAGACTAT
>NZ_PKGG01000685.1:0-212 GCF_046480465.1 Arthrospira sp. PCC 8006 | reverse complement strand
GCAAAGGCGCAAAGGCGCAAAGTTTTACAAATAATCACTTCACGCAATCAAATCTTGGCGTCTTARCGTCTTRGCGAGAAAAAAAGATTTCGCGCAAAGGCGCAAAGGCGCAAAGTTTYACAAATAATCACTTCACGCAATCAAATCTTRGCGTCTTAGCGTCTTGGCGAGAAAAAAAGATTTCGCGCAAAGGCGCAAAGGCGCAAAGTTTT
>NZ_PKGG01000452.1:0-1455 GCF_046480465.1 Arthrospira sp. PCC 8006 | reverse complement strand
GAAGAAGCGGACGGTAGTTTCTGCGAAATACCTCGTCGCCAATCACCGATAACGCACCCTGACTGCTACCGTGGTAACTCTGCTGGAAAGCTACAAAATTGGGTTTTCCCGTATAGCGCTTGGCGAGTTTCATTGCTCCTTCGATGCCCTCGGTGCCTGAATTAACAAATTCCACATTATCGAGACTTGGATGAAGAATATCATGCAGAGCCTTTGCCAAGCGTGCCTGCGGCGACTGGATATATTCACCATAGACCATGATATGCATGTACTGATCTACCTGCTCTTTTATGGCCTTTACTACGGCGGGATGCCGATGTCCTAAATTACAAACGCTAATACCCGCAATCAAATCCAAGATTTTCTTTCCCTCAGGCGTGTAGAGATACATTCCTTCGGCCTTTTCCACTTCTAAACCCAAAGGAAAATTAGTGGTTTGTGCTTGGTGAGCTAAGAAAAGCTGGCGAATGCTGGCCATAGTTCAAGTTTGATTGTTGAAGAAAGCTCTTTTGATTAGCGCTTCACAGCTTTCGACATCTGCTCAACTTTTTCCTTCAGCCCTTCCTTAAATTGGATAACTCTATCCAACAATTCGCTATCCGAAGAAGCTACAATTTGTGCGGCTAATATACCCGCATTGCGAGCGCCATTTAATGCCACCGTGGCCACGGGCACCCCAGAAGGCATTTGCAAAATTGAAAGAACGGAATCCCAGCCATCTATGGAGTTACTCGATTTTACGGGCACACCGATTACAGGTAAAGGCGTAAGAGATGCCACCATACCGGGAAGATGAGCCGCACCGCCCGCTCCAGCAACAATTGCTTTGATGCCACGCTTATGGGCGTTTTTTGCGTAATCAAACATTTTTTCGGGTGTACGGTGAGCAGAAACGATATCCAATTCGTACTTCACTCCTAGTTCATCCAACACCTTCGCGGCTTCTTCCATAACGCTTAGATCGCTTTGCGACCCCATAATGATTCCAATCATCGAGATATTATTTTAAAGTTTTCACGAAATCTACGCACAATATTTTTAGCCTCGTCCACATCGGGGTGAATTGCGGTAATGTGCCCCATTTTCCTAAATGGACGCGTTTCTAATTTCCCATATAAATGCAGGTAGAGTCCTTTTTGTTTGAGCAATTCCTCCGCGCCTTGGTAGGCTACGGGGCCGGAATGCTCGGGCTCACCAACAACGTTACCCATGGCTGCGGGAAGAATAAGATCGGTATTTCCTAGGGGCATGCCTAAAATGGCTCGAACGTGCTGCTCAAACTGCTAGGTATAGCAGGCTTCGATGCTAAGATGGCCACTATTGTGTACGCGCGGGGCGGATTCGTTAACCAGCAAATTCCCCTCCTTATCGAGAAAAAGTTCCACTGCCAGTGTACCTACGATTTTTGTAGCTTCGGCCAACTTGACTGCCAATTGCGTGGCCTCAACCATTTTT
>NZ_PKGG01000633.1:0-306 GCF_046480465.1 Arthrospira sp. PCC 8006 | reverse complement strand
CGTCCAGCAGGATGGCATCGAAGGGTGTGCCGTCCCACCAGCCGGACGGGTCGGCGGCGTCCCCGGCCAGCACTGTGGCCTGCGCACCCAGGCGGGCCAGATTGCTGCGCACCCGATCCAGGCGCGCGGCGTCGTTGTCCAGGGCGATCAGGGTGGCGTCGGGAAAACGCTCCGCCAGTTGTCCGGTCTTGCCGCCGGGGGCCGCGCAGGCATCCAGCAAACGACCCTGCGCGGGCGCCTCGATCAGCTCGGCGGGCAATTGCGCCGCTTCGTCCTGCACCGAGAAGACGCCGTCATCGAAACCCG
>NZ_PKGG01000301.1:0-4892 GCF_046480465.1 Arthrospira sp. PCC 8006 | reverse complement strand
TCAGCCCATTATCCAATAAACCTTGATTAACTAAAGCATTGCCCAAACGCCAATACAACCAATAATTATCGGGATTTTTATCTATCTTTAAATACCAATGATAAAGAGGGTCTAATAATTTTCTGATTTCACCAGGAGAAAAATCCTGCTTTTCTCGCCATAAAATAGAATCAGCTTTTTGATTAATATCCGCTCTACCGTAATGTCCATTCCCCTGAACATCAACAGAATCAAACCCCTCTGATGTTACCTGTGATACAGCGACAGTTAAGCGAGACCTCACCAGTTGAGCCTCATCAAAGCGTCCCACCCGTCGCAAAACCCGACTCCAACTCAAAATAGACCCAGCCGCCTCCGGTTGCAACTCCACCGATCGCCGATAAGCCTCGATCGCCTCATCAAAACGCCCCAACTCCTCAAGGGCCTCACCCAAACGATGATAAGCAAAATAATCACTCAACCCATCATTCGCCCGCACTTGCTCAATCTTTCCCTCATCCACCAACGCCCACTTAACCGACTCAACAGCAGGCAACCCCTGCAACAACAAATCCAAACCCTGGGACACCCCACCACCCGGCACCGCCAAAACCTCAGCCACCACAGCCGCCAACAACTCCCCAGCCTCAGCATCCCCAGCCTCAGCCCCATCCAACTCCCGAACCTTATCAAACTCCTGCGCCAGACCCGCCGCGATTTCAATCCACTCCTGACTGTCCAAATCTCTCAAAGGAGGCAACTCCCGCCAATTTACAGGTTCTGATGCCTTAACAAMAGCCAACTCCTCATCATCAATATCCACAATCACCCGCGCACCCCAGACCAGCTTATACAAAAGCCCCAAAACTATATTCGGTATCCGAGGCTTCGACAGATGCACCACCTCATAGGGATGAGCCAAAACCAGACCCAAAGCCTGCTCCACAAACCGCCCCTCATCCGCTACCGTCACCGTATGACAAGGAATCTGGGTTCCCCGAATCGGCTCCCACACCTGCCCCCCGTACCGAGGAAACAGACAGCCAATCAACTCCACCTCAGCCCAACCCCCATACAACTGCGCCAAAGTATAGGCACGCCCCGCAGCATTGTGGGACAACTCCCAACCACAGACCCCCACCCGCAGGCGCTCCTTCCCAGCATCCGCCATCACCGATCGCCCCTGATGATGACCCACCGCATCCACCAAAACCCCGTCATCGGAGCCATGCCAAACCCCCACCAGCCCCGGTTCATCTCCCGTCAAAGCCTCATACATCCCCTGGCGAATCTCATCGGCACTCCGGGCACGATTCCAAATCCGCAACTCAGACAACTTGCCATCATTAAAGCGCTTCCCATCAGAATGAGCCATCAACCGCACCGTCGCCTCAGTCCCCACAGCCTCGGACTCCCCGCTCCAATCGGCCTCTCGCCGGAGGACCCCATCAAAATAAATCCGCCCGTATTCCCCCACCTTCCGCACACAAGCCACATGAACCCACTCATGGAGCCTCATATCCTCTTGGGGAACCCAGTCAACCGGTTTAGCAAAAGCCTCCCCCTTGCCAAAATACCACTGAGCCCTCTGGCCATCTTTTAACCGAAAGCAGAACTCATTTTGCTCGTCGCTGACAAACTTAGAGATAATCTCCGTCCAACCCTCCGGCCACCGTCGCAAATACAGCCAAAACTCGACGGTCAAATCCCCCGTAATACTCAACTCCTGGCGGTGGTCAATTTCCCCATAGGTCCCCAACTCTGGCCGAAAATCCACAACTGAACCCCGACCCGACCCCGGAGCCACCCGCCAATATTCTCCCCATTGCGTCGCCGCTTCCGGCCAGCGTCCCAACCCCATCAAAGCCAACGCCAACCGTCGCCGGATATTCGCCGCCCCCGGATACCTCTCCAGCAGCCACTGCCACTGCTCTACCACCTCTGGCCAGCGTCCCAACTCCACCAGCACCCCAGCCCAAAGCCGATGCACCTCCGGCTTATCAACCCCCAACTTGACGGCCCGACGCAACTCCACCACCGCCTCAACCGGACGTTCCAACTGCACCAGGGCCCGTCCCAAACCCAAGGAAGCCTCCCCGGACTCTCCCAACTCCAGGACGACTTGGCGATACTGGTCTACGGCTTCCGACCACCGCCCCAACTTCTCCAAAGCCTCGGCCAAAGCCAAACCCCACTCACCCACCTGGGGATTTATTTCCCAACTGCGACGATACATAGCCAGGGCTTCATCCCAGCGCTCCCGTAGCCCTTCGAGTTTCCCCAGATAAAAATAGGCTTCCCCCTGGTCAGGCTGTAACTCCAGAGTCCGGCGCAAACTCGCCTCAGCCCGGTGTAGGTCTGTTCCCGCCTCCACCAAAGCCACCCCCAAACCCAACTGCAATTGGGGGTCATCACCCTGAAAATCGGCCGCCTGCTGCAAATAACCGACGGCTTCGGTAAACCGTCCCTGGCGGCGCAACAGGTGCCCCAACTGTAAATTAAATTCTGCTACCCCCGGCTTTAAGGCGACAGCCTTCCCATAGGCTTCAATGGCTGCTTCCCAATGCTGTTGGTGAACTAATGCTTGACCGAGGGGCAAATAAAATTTATAATAATCTGGCTTTAATTCCAAGCCCTGATTTAAGGTGGCGATCGCCTCATCCCAAAGTTCCAATTTCACCAAAGCCACACCGAGGCGATAGTAGCAGAGATAATTGGAACCGAGAGAAATGGCTTGTCGATAAGCCTGAACAGCCCCTTCCCAGTCTTCCAACTGAGTCAAGGCTTCTCCCAAATAGTAGTGATGCCAGGAGAGGTCTGGCGTTAACTCAATACCCCGGCGATACTCAGCTACGGCTTCTTGAATTTTTCCTTGTTGGAGCAGTTGATTGGCTGTTTCCAGGCTAGAGTTACCGACTGTCTGGGTCATACAGGGACACGAGATTAATTACCAAACCATCGCCTATTATATCATACGCTCCGGCGATATGCAAGAAATTAATCGAAATATTTGAAAAATACTTTTGGGCAACAGTAAGTCAATGTTGCGTCTGGGGTGTTGGGGAAGTAGGGCGGGTTTATATGGCTGATCGCGAACCAGAATATGGGCTGTTGAACCCGCCCCTACAGGGTTATCTGACCCACCCCACCCATGGGATATTTGGGAAGGCGATCGCGTTGGGGAGTTTTGGGAAGGCGATCGCGTTGGGGAGTTTTGGGGAAGGCGATAGAGAGTTTTGGGAAGGCGATCGCGTTGGGGAGTTTTGGGAAGGCGATAGAGAGTATTGGGGAAGGCGATCGCGTTGGGGAGTATKGSGAWGGCGATRGAGAGTATTGGGGAAGGCGATCGCGTTGGGGAGTATTGGGAAGGCGATCGCGTTGGGGAGTWTTGGGNAAGGCGATCGCGTTGGGGAGTTTTGGGGAAGGCGATCGSGTTGGGGAGTWTTKGGGAAGGCGATCGGGTTGGGAGAGTATTGGGAAGGCGATCGGGTTGGGGAGTTTTGGGGAAGGCGATCGGGTGGGAGAGTATTGGGAAGGCGATCGCCACCTGCTGTCGGTTCCCAGAAACCCGGTTTCCCAAGAGTTTAGACTCCCCCCTGCAACCAGTGCTGAAAATCCTCCATCCCCCGAAAATCTAACAAAGCCTCCGCCAACTCATCCTTTTGACCCGAGTTGAGAGATATCACCTGTTGCCGTTGCATATCCGACAACTCACCACAGCGACGGGTTAACTGTCGCAACAGCATCTCCGTCTGTGCTTCCTGGCGACCCTTCTGCAACACATCCCGATAAAACCGGGTATCCTCAAGCCTAACCTGGGTAATATCCAACATTTCCCGTATCTCCTCCAAGCTCAACTGTGGAAACTTACTCACCAGTATACTTTCTACCAAATCCAACCGTCGCCGAAATACCTCCTCACTCGCCTCAACATTCAACAAATCACGAGCGCTTTGTGGGGTTTCCGACTCCGGCAATACCAACAACCGCAACAACGCCAAATTCGGACTCAAATCCGACCGACCAATCAAGTCTTCGAGATAAAGCCTTTCCACCAAATTATCTAATAGCAGGCGATAGGGAGTCTCCACCCCAAACCCCTGGCTGCGACTGGGGAAAATCAATAGCCCCCGCCAAGGTCGGCTCACCTCATATTGTCCCAGATACATAAACACTTCCCGAAAAAAGCGACCGTAGAATCCCCTATCAGGCTGCATTTGCGCTTCCACGAACACCAAGGGCAAATCTGGGTTATCATCCCCCACAGGGGTAAATAAGCCATCAATACGCTGTTCCTGTTCTTTGACCACCGGAGCGCTATAATCAAATTGGCAGTCCATGGGAATGCCAGGAACTAACTCAGCAATCAGTTCCGGTTGCCATAGGAAAATGCGATAAAATAGTTTGTCAGTTTTCATATGTTGGGACGGGGCTGGTACTCAGTCCAATTTGATTACGGCTTTGATTACGGCTTTGATTAAGGCTTTGATTAAGGCTTTGATTAAGGCGATCGCTTGATGAATATATTGAGAAAAATTCTATAATAGATTCACACCATCATATGCTCTGCAACCAGTGCACTAAATCCTCCATCCCCCGAAAATCTAACAAAGCCTCCGCCAACTCATCCCTTTGACCCGAGTTGAGAGATATCACCTGTTGCCGTTGCATATCCGACAACTCACCACAGCGACGGGTTAACAGTCGCAACAGCATCTGGGTCTGTGCTTCTTCGCGACCTTCTTCGCGACCCTTCTGCAACACATCCCGATAAAACCGGGTATCCTCAAGCCTAACCTGGGTAATATCCAACATTTCCCGTATCTCCTCCAAGCTCAACTGTGGAAACTTACTCACCAGTATACTTTCTACCAAATCCAACCGTCGCCGAAATACCTCCTCACTCGCCTCAA
>NZ_PKGG01000555.1:0-447 GCF_046480465.1 Arthrospira sp. PCC 8006 | reverse complement strand
CTATTTCATGCCTGAACATCTCGCACGTTGCTGTCCACGGTATGCCGTTCTCGTAGGCTGGTTATGCCAACGTTTGTCCAGACCCCATCGGTTCCGTTAAAGACCTTGATTTCGATGCGGTCATAGCCAGGTCGTTTATAGCAATTACCTCGATACAGGGTCGGATAACAGCCACTGTTGGGATTGAGGACGGGAGGTTTGGCATCCCGACGTTGACGAGTTCCCGATTGCCATTCCCGATATCGGGTCATGTGCTATACGTCCTAACTTTTCTGTCTTGTGCTATATCTGGGTTCCGAACAGAATAAGGGCGGGTTCCGTGAGTTGGCGGGTTTTTACCGGGGCGTTACATAAGAAGGGCGGGTTCCGTAAGTTGCCGGGTTTTTACCGGGGCGTTACATAAGAAGGGCGGGTTCCGTAAGTTGTTGCCGGGTTTTTACCGGGGCG
>NZ_PKGG01000488.1:0-848 GCF_046480465.1 Arthrospira sp. PCC 8006 | reverse complement strand
TGCCGTTTTTTGTATATTTCTATACCAAACTTTGGGAAATATAAACAGTTGTGGGATGGTCAGGGTATGAGTTCCTTATATTTCACCAAGGGGTGAAAGTCACACTAGGAAGTTATTTCAGGCATTTCAGCCTTATTTGATTCCTAAACGTCTCGCACATTAGTTTTGAGAATACCGCGCTTTAATGCCCATTTAGGGGATGGTTCTGCATTCAGGGATGATTCCCATCGGCTAACTTACTAAACCCGCCGGGCGGCTTGTCAAAGTCAATTATTTTTGGCCTGCAATTGTGGAACCAGAGGTTCAGCGGGATTAATCCTTACACCGGGACAGGGAGCGATCGCATCGGAGCCATATTGCATCCCCAACCCGGAGCGCGCGCCATGATTTTGTGGGGCAGGCAGTGGCCAAAGTAGCCAACGACTCTGAGGGGAAAGGCTCATGATACTGTCAGAATTTTGAGTAATCCAAATCAGTGGAACATCAGGGCGGTCAATGGTGCTATTAGATTGACCCGCCATAACCCCAGCCAAAACGGAGAGAACGCCCCAATTGCCTTCCACCAGTCCGTCGGAGGCAGTCCATAGCCGTACATTAAGTTGAGCGCGACGAGCGTAGAAATAAAGAGAAGCAGCCACAGAAACGGCGGTTTCAAAATCGGCATGGTCCCAAGAAAATGCACTATCAAGACAAATAACTACTTCCTGACCCCCAATAGCGACCTCCAATTCTCGGACTCGTAGATCCCCATAGCGAGCACTAGAACGCCAATGAATCAGTCTAGTAGGGTCGCCGATACGATAAGGGCGTAAAGTGCGAGTAATGCCTTCTGTGGCTTGATCAAGGCG
>NZ_PKGG01000268.1:0-6101 GCF_046480465.1 Arthrospira sp. PCC 8006 | reverse complement strand
TGTGCTGGGAAACTCGCGAGCACGGTTTGGAATGGGAGGGGTAGGCTGTGAAGTTTATCTCGACCCCTAACAAAATGCTCTTACCGTGARCCATGAATACCTACTGTCCAAAATTCATTGTCCAAGCCGCCTAAAAAGAGACCTGAAACAATGGCTCAAAGCGGGAGTGCTAGATAACGGTGTATTCGAGGATACAGAAGCAGGGACACCTCAAGGAGGGGTAATAAGTCCAATACTCGCTAACATCGCACTGTTGGGGATGATTAGGTTAATTGAAAAACTGTACCCTAAGAAAACAGACAATCGCCCGTATGCGAATGTCATAAGATACGCCGATGATTTTGTGGTCATCTCCAAAGACCTAGGAATCATTGAACAGTGCCAAACTGCTATTTCTGAATGGCTAAAACCTGTAGGCTTAGAAATAAAATCTGAAAAAACTCGAATCTGCCACACGCTCAAATCTACTGAGTATGATGGTAAAACAGAAAAACCAGGGTTCGACTTTCTAGGATTCAATATCAGGCAACATCCAGTAGGAAAATATAAATCTGGGAAAACAGGSGGASCWRMRAGCCGATTAATCGGACATAAAACCCACATAAAACCCAGCCAWAAAGCAGTTAAAGCCCATACAGAAGTGATTAAAGGTGTAATMGAACAACATAAAACAGCACCTCAGTCAGCCCTGATTAGCAGACTAAACCCGATTATCTGAGGATGGTTAAACTATTATTCAGCGGTAGTCTCAACCGAGACATTCAACAAACTAGACAACATAGTTTGGCAAATGATACGGGCATGGACAGTGTCAAGATGCGGAAAGGCAAGCCATGAAAAGCTAAGGAATTACTTCAGAAATGGAACAGTTAAACTTAGCAATGGGAAAGAAAGACATGAAACTTGGTTGTTCCAAACCAAAGATGGGTTACATCTATACAAACACAACTGGACTCCAATTGTCAGACATACCCTAGTGCGCCCTGACGCAACACCATACGATGGAAATTGGACTTACTGGGCAACCAGGAAAGGTCAAGCAATCGACACGCCAAATAGAGTTGCAAAACTACTCAAGAAACMAAAAGGTAGATGTACCTGGTGTGGGCAATTCTTTACCCCGTCAGACTTGATTGAAGTAGACCATATTGTACCTAGAAGCCAAGGCGGAAAGGATGAATACAAGAATCTTCAATTATTACATCGCCATTGTCACGATGATAAAACAGCTCTTGATGAAGAGATGTTGCTGTACTCTTAACAAGGAGACGGTCAAACTAGGAGCCGTATGAGGTGAAAGTCTCATGTACGGTTCTGCTGCTGAATGGGAGGGGTAGACCGTGAGGTCTATCTCGACCCCTAATAGAATACCCGGTTAGATTGCTCTAGCAATTAACGAAGGTGTAAACTTAATATTGGTTTTGCCCCTGATGCGGTAACTCCAAGCGATCGCCCCCCTACTGTGGAGATTCCTAATAATATGCCCAGAACTCAACGTAACGATAATTTCATTGATAAGACTTTTACGGTCGCGGCTGATATGCTTCTGAAAATGCTACCTACCAGCCGGGAGGCAAAAGAAGCCTTCGCCTACTATCGCGATGGAATGTCGGCTCAAGCTGATGGAGAATATGCAGAAGCTCTCGAAAACTATTATGAGGCTCTCAAACTTGAACAAGATCCTAACGATCGCAGTTATATCCTCTATAACATTGGTTTGATTCATACCAGCAACGGCGAACATGACCAAGCTCTAGATTATTACCATCAAGCAATTGAACTCAACCCCCGCCTTCCCCAGGCTCTCAATAATATTGCTGTTATTTTCCACTATCGCGGCGATCGCGCCAAAGAAGCCGGAGATCCCGATGCCGCAGAACAAGCCTATCGGGAAGCCGCAGAATACTGGAAACGGGCTATTCGTCTCGCTCCTAATAACTACATTGAAGCTCAAAACTGGCTGAAAACAACAGGCCGCAGTGATATTGATGTTTACTTCTAAATAGGAGTTTGATTACCAGCATGATTGACCGCGAAGAAGTCCGCAAAGTGGCTCACTTAGCTCGCTTACAACTACAGCCCTCGGAAGAGGAAAAGTTTACTAAGGAATTGAATGGTATTTTGGATTACTTTGAACAACTCAAGGAGCTGGATACCGAAAAAGTCGCCCCTACTATGCGGGCGATCGATGTCAGCAATATCACCCGTCCTGATCAACTTGAACCCTATCCAAATCGCGACGCTTTACTCGCCGCCGCCCCAGAACCTGATGGGGATTTCTTCCGAGTTCCTCAAATTCTCAGCGACGAAAATTAATCCTTTCAAAAATCGATAATCGGCAATGGGCAATCGGTAATCGGTAATTAATTATCAATTATCAATTGTCCATTATTAATGGTTTTAAATCTTCAACTAAAATGGCAAAAAACATCTCAGAATCCACTTCTGAGATCACCCAGCTATTAACATCTAATTTGGGTTTATGGGTGCGCTCAAACCAAGTTAGACCGCGAGTTGAGAGTCCTTGGGTTTCTATCTCAACCTGAGCCCGGTAAAACTTGAATAATTCCGGGTAGAATATATAAGCTATGGTAGCCGCATCATGCACTAAAAAACCAGGAATACCACGAGTGCGACGGTTTTTTAAAGCTGTTGTGATCATGAACTTCACCAAACCAACCATAAATTTTGCGATCGCACTTTGGGGATTAACTGCGGCTATGCGATCGCTAATTTCTGGGGTGAAAATTAAATGCTGGGTAACATCTAAGGAAATCATCACCAAATCATGGCGACTGGCGAAAACAGTAGCCGCCGCTTCCGGGTTATAAATAATATTAAACTCTCCATGGGGGGTAACATTTCCCCCCAAATGAAAAGAACCCCCCATAATCACAATTTCCCGCGCTAACTTGAGAATACCTGGGCGTATTTGTTCTGCGGCGGCTAAATTAGTTAAAGGGGCGATCGCTGCTATAGTAATTTCCCCTGGATATTTTTCTAAACAGTCAATAATCACCTGTGGCGAACCCAAAGCCTCCTCAAAATTATGGGTAGGCGGCGGTAAAGTATCCGACAAATTCCCGATACCATCATCCCCGTGAATATGACTAGCATTTCCCACCAAAGAATTAACCCCCATCACCCCACGACCCACCGTCACCCCATCCATTCCAGTCCAAGCCAGAACCTGACTAGCCGTGGTAAAAGTGCGTTGAGCCTCCACATTTCCTTCTGCAGTTGTCACCGCCACCAATTCAGCCATACCTTGGCTAACCAAACTTTGCAACCATAGCAAAGCGAACACATCATCCCCACCTGGGTCAGTATCTAAGAGAATTTTTCTCGGCTTTATTGTTAATGTCATATTGCCAGCTAATTCTTATTATTAGAATTGGGTTTGGGTGGACGAGGTAAATAATTATTACTCTCAGTTTTTTGCATTTGTTTAACTACCAAAAGCAAACGTTTTATATGAGGTTTAATAATTGTCTCGTTTTCATTAGATATGCGTTCTATTTCAGCCTGAATTTGAGACACATCACCCGCCTGCCGCTGAACAGGAGTTGTCAATTTACCCTGTTGATTTTGTAATAATGCGATCGCATTTTGTAACTCAATCACACTACCCTGTAAAGGGGCAATTTCCTGGTGAAACTGCTGTTCCATCTCATCCAAAGCCTGAGACATTTCACTCTGAAACGAAGCCACAGACTCCGTTAACACAGCCACCTGTTTTGACCCACGAACCCTCATCAATTCATCCTCACTTACAGGCTCTGGTAATTGGCTTTGTAGTGCCTCAATATCTCCCCTTAGTTGTTGGCGCAACCCCAAAATTGCCCGCACCGCCTTTTGTTCCAAAACCTCCACCGACTCCCTAACCTCAACCACATCAGCCTGAGTTTCCCCCATAGACTGTTGTAGGCGATGTCGGTTAGCAACATTAAGAGAGAGAGCCACAGTCAGAGGCGCAACCCCATAGAAAGCCTGACCCGAAAGCGCCACCACCACCGACCCAATAGCAGAACTTGCCAAAGAAATATATTCTGCCCACTCCAACCAGTGGCGCTGAGGTAAAGACGAGGCTAACAGATCAGACTCTGACGAATTAGGTTTGGGCATGGCAGCACTGTGATTATGGTTAAGTACAGATTGATTTGGGTGAGAAATCGGAGAAAACATAGCCATGATTTCAATTTAGGTTAAAAGTGAGCAGGTCGATTATGCTACAAGCAATTATGTTATAATCCCAGTCTAATCCGTAATTGTCCGATATGTTGCCTAGCAGGAGTTATCCGTTTTATGGAACCAAAACAAAACCAGGGATTCGCCAAAATTCGTCCATTTTTGAGTATTGCCACGTTTATCGGACTCCTGATTGGGGTAGGTTTACTGACCCTTAACCTTATGTTTGCCCTCATTGACAAATTCAGCTAATCTTCCTCAATCCTTAATGTAGGAACTTACGCACCTGATACTCATAGCTTTCAATAATCGGCATTTTCAGATCACCCATCGCTAGGTCTAGCTTTTCTAAGGCTTCTGTGGGAATGGATTTCCACTGTTCGCGAGTTTCCCAGCGAATTACTAGGATCACCTCTTCGAGTTTGGGGTCAACCCAAGTTTCCTTACCAATAAAACCCGGAAACTGCTTCAGTCCTTCCGTCCAAACCTGTTCATCCTTCTGAATAAAGGCTTCCCACAGTGTTGGGGGAACCTTAAACCGTAACCATTCAATCACCATATCATTAGACCAATTATCAGATTAGCGCTTAAAAAAGCTACTAGCTAGTCGCAGCACACCCGCAATATCAGCCTCTCCATCACCGGTACTATCTAAGAAACTCGTCAAAACCGGATTTTCGCCTTTTTGTGGATCTTGGCTATTAGTCCCAGTTTGCAAAAAGTTCAAAACCACAGGAACCAATAGGGGCAGCAAACTTCTAATAGTCTGAGCATTAACTCCGGTGCGCTGTTCGACCGCTTCAATCAGTCGATTTTGCGTTTGGGGAGAAAATAGCAATTGTAGCACAGCAGGATTCGCTTGGATACCACTATACTGATTAACAAAGGATTGTACTGACTCCTTGCCTTCCTGGTTGCACTTTTCCTTGAGTGCCGATCGCACATAGTCCCCCACCACAGACATCACCGCCTGGGTGGTTTCCGGAGACCCACCAAAGTTAACCCCTAGCTGTTGTGCCGTATTTATGAGATCATTAATTTGGTTAGTGTTGGCTTGCAGTGCTGGGTTATTCAATGCACCGACAATTTGATCAAATAGTTTCATGGACAATTACCCGTCATTCACTAAATTTACTTCTAGTGTACCCCTAGCGCCATCACCATGCCAAAACCAAAATTTGCAGATAGCCTGGGGACTATCAAAGTTCCTTGACCCATGCACACTGTTGAGCGTGCATCTCTCAACTTCATTAAGTTTATCAAAGGTTGCTCAAAATTGACTTATTAAAATGCTAGAATACTTGTCCAGTAGGTTCTCACCTTCTGCTCAACTTGATCCTGAATGTGCCGCCTGAATTATAGATACCGATAATAATATCAGACATCCCCAAAATCTAAAATTCTGACAGCCATCAGAACCGAGGGTTACGCCTGGTATTTTGTAGACCTTCCTGGCTAATTGTAAAGCAACGGATGCCTCAAACCTCACCCAAACCCAATTCTTCAAATACCCTAACTCCTTGGGGGTTGTCTCTGCCGTTTTTCAATAATTTGGGAATTCGGCAAAAAATTAGTAGTGGCTATATGATTGTTCTCGGTGTAGCCGTCGGGGGGGTGTTAACCGGATTTGTAGTTAACACAGTTCTCACCAATAACAGTAATAAACAGTTTAAGATTAATCACAACCAAGCCCATTTTTTAATTAACTTAGATACGAATATTTTTGAYCTCAAAGACCAGCAAAAAAAGCTGGTTAATAATATCAACAACCCCGACAAAATCTTAATCATAATTTCCCAAATTAGGTCAGAAATTTTTCAATTACAACTGGCTCTGAACAATTGGCAGGAAGTGCCTAGCACCACGGACCCTAAAATCCAGCCAGACTATCAAAGATTACAAGAAATTTTGCA
>NZ_PKGG01000675.1:0-231 GCF_046480465.1 Arthrospira sp. PCC 8006 | reverse complement strand
GGGAAACCGGGTGTCCTGACCTCTGCGGGAGAAATCTGTCTTCGAGAAACCCGGTTTCTTTGAGAAACCGGGTTTCTTAACCTCTGCGGGGGAAACCGGGTTTCTTAACCTCTGTGGGGGAAAYCTGTCKTCGAGAAACCCGGTTTCTTTGAGAAACCGGGTTTCTTAACCTCTGCGGGGGAAACCGGGTTTCTTAACCTCTGTGGGGGAAACCTGTCTTCGAGAAACCCG
>NZ_PKGG01000413.1:0-1976 GCF_046480465.1 Arthrospira sp. PCC 8006 | reverse complement strand
GACAATGCAACGTTTAATAAAGGGCGTCGGATACCGGAGCTAGTGGAGGCGGCTAAATGCCGTGTGCTCTATCTACCACCTTATTCGCCAGACCTCAACAAGAKAGAGAAATGTTGGTCGTGGTTGAAAGCCCGCATTCGCCATTGCACGTGAGCAGTTTGATTCTCTCGATGATGCCATGGATTCCGTTCTCCCAGCTTCGTCCTAACCACCTTGACTAATGCTATAACATCCACTACAGCAATTAGGATACGGTCAACTTCCGCACTTATACAACAAATTACCCCAAAAAGCAAGAGGTTTTTGACAAAACTTTACATAGATTTATGTCAGTCTGGCTGTCTGTGATCAGGTGAGCAGATTGTGGTAACATAATAGGATATCCGCTCAGGTTGCAAGACCTTGGGTTCAGAAAAGATCTACTAAAACATGGCGGATCTTGATGGACCTAAAAAAGTAAGCCAAAGTAGTAGCGATAACACTGTAAAAAGCTAGGCTACACCTAAAAGTGCGAGACGTTCAGGCATGAAATAGGGTTGTAATACCCGAAATAACCGCCTGGTGGGGATTTCAGCCCATCGGTTGAATATAAGAACCTCGCTTCTGACCATCCCCATAACTGTTTATATGTCCCGAAGCGAAAAGCAAGGCAGGGAACTCAAGGTCAATCCCACAAAGAAAATCGTAATGCTCAATTACACCATAAGGAGGAGTATTAAAACCACTTAGGCGATTGTGGGAAAGAGTAACGGCGATAGCCACCCCCAGTTTTAGGAATCACAACCCGTCAGATTGAAGCGGGGAACGGAAGGCGTGAGGGAAAACCTATTCCCAATAATCCGACCACTGCCAACCATCCATGACTAAGGAAATCTGAATGTTCCGACTTGAACCATCGTCATTAGCAGGCAGCGAAATAGGTTGACACGCTGCGCCCAAAAGGGTAAGGGGAAAAGTAGGGTTCTTTATATAACACCTACACAGACCTTTAAAGTACCCCGGTGGATAGGACAAGTCTAAAGATGGAATGCCCATATAAACGGAACGTTTTAACCCCTCTTAGGCTCTGATTATCTGGTCGAGATAAACAGTAGTGAAAGTGTAAGCGCAAGCCTATTAGGGGATGAGATGTGACCATAAGCTAACGCCCTGCTGTAATGGCAGGGATATGCTGACAAGTCACGGTTTGATTGTAAAGAATAGAGTCTAGTAGGAGTCATTATGACGAAAGCGAGTTTAAAGAAAGGGTTTGAGAAATCAAAGCCAATCAAGACTACGAGTGTATGGAAAGCTATACCATGGGCGAAAGTTCAACGTAAAGTTTTCAAGCTCCAAAAGAGGATATTTCAAGCAGCTAAATCGGGACAGGACGCAAAAGCAAGAAGGTGGCAACGTCTACTGGTGAAATCATATTATGCCCGACTCTTAGCAGTGCGGCGAGTGACTCAAGATAATCAAGGCAAAAAGACAGCAGGTGTCGATGGAATGAGAGCAATCTCCCCAAGACAAAGACTGGAACTAGCTAAGAGTATCAAAGGAAATCTCAAAGCAAAACCACTGCGTAGGGTGTGGATTCAAAAACCCGGAAGGGATGAAAAATGTCCTCTGGGAATACCCACTATCCAAGATAGAGCAAGGCAAGCCTTGGTAAAGTCGGCACTCGAACCTGAATGGGAATCGAGGTTTGAAAGCAACAGCTATGGGTTCCGACCCGGACGGTCAGCCCATGATGCAATATCCAGAATCTTTCAAAGTATAAACAAAGGAGGTTATTACATACTGGATGCAGGTGCGAGACGTTCGGGTATGAAATAGGGCTGAAATGCCCGAAATAACTATCCGGTGAGGATTCCAGCTCCGAATCTGGATATAAGGAGACCTCTCCTGAGCATCCTCATAACTGATTATATGTCCCGACGCTTAGGTAACTAAGCAAGGCAGGGAACTCAAGGTCATAAACGAACTGAGAAATCAGG
>NZ_PKGG01000615.1:0-350 GCF_046480465.1 Arthrospira sp. PCC 8006 | reverse complement strand
ACCGGGGGAAATGGTGCGTCAGTTGTTGATCACCGGCTTTTCATGACGATTTCGGGGGTCTGACGCACCCTWCCATCCAGGGAAATGGTGCGTCAGTTGTTCATCACCGGCTTTTCATGGCGATTTCGGGGGTCTGACGCACCCTACCATACAGACCGGGGGAAATGGTGCGTCAGTTGTTGATCACCGGCTTTTCATGRCGATTTCGGGGGTCTGACGCACCCTACCATACAGACCGGGGGAAATGGTGCGTCAGTTGTTCATCACCGGCTTTTCATGACGATTTCGGGGGTCTGACGCACCCTACCATACAGACCGGGGGAAATGGTGCGTCAGTTGTTGATCACCGG
>NZ_PKGG01000068.1:0-23816 GCF_046480465.1 Arthrospira sp. PCC 8006 | reverse complement strand
ACCCAAATCAGAATGGGCAGCACTCCCCATTCCATCAGAAACAGCGCCAATAGTTACCTGATTATTTGAGATTATTTGATGACCGCAAAAATCCTGGCACGGAATACCTGTTTTGATATGTCCTGAGCCTATTTCACTACACCCAATTGCTTGCCACTGCATGATAAAATCCTATTGATAATTAAGTGCCAACTACCCATTCGCTTGCGTCTGGCAAAGCCACTTGAGCGCCACTACCTTGACTCCGAGATACTGATCCCATTGACTTAGACAACCAGGTAAATAGCTGATTAAATGCTAATCCTTGTAGCTGTTGAGGAGGTATAGAACCGGGGGGAACAATTTGCGACAGAGTATTCATGTCTGCACCCTGAACAGCAATGGCAAAAAAAACCACCTTTTTATTAGCATAAAATTGATGAAGCATTTGAGCGGCATTTTGCCAACTATCAGTAGGTGCGCCATCTGTAATCATTAACAACCAAGGTCGATAATAATCAATACCATTAGCTCTAAGAAGCTGCTTGTGAGATTCGATCAGATTGAGCGCTGTTCCAATACCTTCGCCCATTGCCGTTGTACCTGTGGTTGACAGGTGAGGAGGATTAAATTGATCAAAGTCAACAAAATCTTGAACGACATTTACATAACTATCAAAGGTGACAATTGCCACTTGTACACGCCGAGCAGCTAGGCTGTCTTGGCTTAGTTCTTGCTGAAAAGTGACTAATCCCTGATTTAATTGATCAATGGGTTGACCGCTCATTGAACCTGATGTGTCCAGAAGCAAAACAACTGGACAACGAGGATCGGGGTTTTCGGCATATCCGGGCTGAAAATTCATGTAATTCTCCTTAATTATTCAGATTAATTAACTTGATTTCCCCAGCTTGTATCTATTCTGAATCGCCACATGGTTGGTTTTGAGGATATATTGAATTTCATAGTTATTATAAGCCAACTATACGAATATGTGAAAGCCGGAAAAAGACGGAAAAAAAACGGAAAAAGACGGGAGTTTGATTAAGAAATGTAAAAATTTATGGTGGTTGCCTCTAATAGTAGAAAATGGGATGTTTCAGAAGCGGAATTGAGAGGCAATGGAGTGTCAGCAGTGGAGCGATTAAACT
This sequence comes from Arthrospira sp. PCC 8006, assembly GCF_046480465.1. Classification (NCBI taxonomy): domain Bacteria; kingdom Bacillati; phylum Cyanobacteriota; class Cyanophyceae; order Oscillatoriales; family Microcoleaceae; genus Arthrospira; species Arthrospira sp. PCC 8006. The sequence goes on along the minus strand of NZ_PKGG01000068.1, from coordinate 22,686 downwards.
GGGTAAGGCTTGGATAGTCTACCGTTGGTGGTTTCAAAGGCAGTGCCGACAGGTCAAAATAGAGAGCGATCGCACCTTCTCAAATCCTATCAAAATGCTATACTATCCCCCATAATCTGCGATGAGAAACTATTTACCATGATTCAAGACTTTGGGATTATCATTGCTTGTTGTTTTAAGGACTACCACTTTGCGGCAGGATGTTGTGCTAGTATTCGCTACTTTGGCGGGGATGTTCCTATCTGTTTAATCGTTGATGGTGATTTTAATACAACCAGCTTAGAAAAAACTTACGGTGTTAAGATTATTAATCAAAAGACGGTCAAACATCCGTTTCTAAAGGAAAATAGTTTTGGTTGGGGCTTGACTAAAATGATTGCCTTTTGGGAAAGTCCTTGGCAGAATTTTCTGTTTTTAGATGCGGATACAATAATCTGGGGGGATGTGCTAGATTTTGGGGATCTTGAACATTATGACATGATTATTGATCATAATTTGGAGGATTGGAAGGCTGAAGATATTTCGCGTTTATTCTTTGACTTGGAGGGAATTAAAAAGCACTTCCCTGATTTTAATTATCAAGATCGACCCTATTTTGTCACTGGGGTATTTGGGGGCAAGAGGGGGATTTTTAGCTTGGCTGAATATGCCGAACTGTTGGAGTTTAAGAATCGATACCCTGATGTTTTTAAATATGGCGAACAAGGACTATTAAATTTCATGATTTTTCGAGCATTAGATGAGGGAAAAATTCATCTGAAAACTGCACCAATGCAGGTTTTGATGTGGAACTATTCCCAAGAAGAAATGCGTCAACGTTTCCCCCTTGAGGACGGGAAAATTGGGAATCGCGACTGGCATAAAGAGGCTTGTGTGATTCATTGGGCGGGAATCAAACCATTCCTTGTTAATGATGTTTATTCAGACCCGATGACTTTTATGCAGCAGAAGTTTTATGAAGACTCTCAATGCCTAATTTATGGCAATGTTAAGATTAATTTGCTGCTCGAAGATTTGTGGCGCTATCGACCCACCCGAAAATTTATTAAAAAACTGTTTGGGTATTTGCTCAAATCCCCCAGTAGTCTATTTTCTAACACCTAAACTGTGGGTAAAAATCGAGGCTGACAGGTGAAATTGTCTGATGATAAATTTGGTATTTGCCAGTTCATTAACCAGATTTAAAGACAATTTATAATTTGTATATTCAGGGTTTAATTACTGTCCTCATTTTGTCGGGTATTGCTATAAGTGTCGATTAGGATTTTAATTTGCGTTAAAGCCTCATTAACTCCCTGTTCTCCCGTGGGAGAAAGACGATCGCCTAAATCAAAGTTCTCGCCGGGGACTGCTACTAGCCAGGCTTGGGGTGTGTATTCATACAGAGTTTTGGCTAAGGAAAGCAGCGATCGCGGATTGATAGAATGACCAAAGTTAACCACTGTTTCTGAGTCATCAGGTGTCAGGGGTGAGACTTCCACCACTTCCCCAGTAATACTAGCATCTACGAAAATCCCATAGTTAAAATGGGTTAATTCTTCCGCTATTTCCGGGGTTAATTGGTGAACTGAAAGCGATCGCACATTAGGTTTTTTCCACTCTTCCACCAGCCTGGCTACCTCCTGTCCAATGCCATCATCACCCCTTAACTGATTACCATAGCCAATAATTAAAAAAGACTTGACATTTTCCATCGTATATGTTAGTAGTACAGTTAGCCGTAATTATCTGTTAAAAGTACCCAATTTTGATACCGTACTCCGGGAATTTAACAATATTCTACGGTCACTTCTTTCTGCTTTTGTTTGAGTAAGTTTACCAAATCTTCAATTAAACTGCGTCGAATCGAGATATTTTTAGGAAGCAGAGGATTTTGGTAAAACTCATTAATCTGTTGACCAACCAAAAGGAAAATAGAATCAGCCTCTAAAATTTCTCGCGCCAGAAGTACCGCACCATTTTGGTCAGAAGGAAGCCGGGTAATATCACAATTACACTGGCGGAGAACTGCTGTAGCTTTAGAAATCGTCAAAATTCCCTCAGTGACCAAATCAATTTCGCTTAATTTACCGATAGGGGGTAAATCTTTTCGCATGGTGGAAATATCCATTTCCACAGTTTCCCCCATATAATTCGCCACCAGGTTTCCTGTTGTACCCCCACAGATAACTTTACGACCTTTAAAAGTTAATAAACGTTCCGCATATAACTCATCCTTGTTAATATCTAAAGGGGGTCCTGTAAAAATCATGACCGGGTTACGTTTGCGGACATAAATACCAACAAAGGTAGCATCATCTCCGATTTTATCTCGATAAAGCGATCGCGTTTCCGCCATCACCTGTTCAATAATGCTACGGGAGTTAGTCGCCTGAGTCATAAACACTTTTTCCATGTATTTAGCGATATTGTCCCACCCCCACCCAAAATTCATGGTATCCCCTAAACCCGCATAAAGAACCCCATCACTAATAGCGCCTAGAAAGTCTCCCCTTTGTAGCTGTCCTTCCGAGGAAATGATTTTTTTACCGAGGATTTTTTCAGTCTTAGTATCTAGTGTAATTACCCGTCCTTTGTTAAAATAAAATATAGGGGGGTTATCAAAATTAATCACCTTAAAATGACTGCTTTGGTGGTCAATTTGAATAATGGTAAATGTAGCGTAAGCAATTTTGCGAACTTGACAAATTGGCAGGGTTCCGATCACAGTTTTGATGACTTCCTCCAGGGGAACATCAGCATTTAACATAGTGATTAAAATTTCGGCAGTCAGGGTAGCTAGGATATTAGCTTTTACCCCACTTCCCAAACCATCAGAGAGGACGATGGTGCTTTTAGTTTCAGTTTTGGTAAACTTAACCTGGTCGCCACAGAGTTCTTCGCCTTTTTTATTAAGGTGGCGATCGCAAATATCAAAAAAGTTATCTTGACCCATAAGCCGACTCAACTACTTGGTTTGGTAAACAAAAATATGCTATTGGTTAATCATCTGGATAATTTTGAGAAGACTAACCTTAGTTTCGGCGGTAGTTTCTCCGAGTAGTCCAGCGATTTCTTGGGCAACTTTCATTTGATTGTCAACCACTTCGTTAACTTTTTTAACGGTTTGTTCCCGGATATCATTGATTTCTTTTTTCCGCTGCATTTCCGAGGTAATATCCGTCATAATGCAGGCGATGATATTTTCATCTTTAATCGGAAAAATCACCTCTTTTAAATACAGATGATGATTCTCATATTCCACCTCTATCCCCTGCATCATTTGGTTTTTTTCCCAAACTTTTTTGAAGCGGTCTACATTCCCCAACAAATTAAAAGCGGGAGTGCCAATAATCTCGGCAGCCTCGACCTTAAAAAAGTTACAAAATGCCGGATTAACAACTTTAATATTCATGGAGACATCCACGGCAATTAAACCGTTAGGGTCATATTCCCAAAGCAGTCGCCATAAATGGGGATTCTCATGATTTTCTAGCATTATGAATTCAAGGGTAAATTACTATTCTGAATCATCGGCAAAATTTCACCGATAAATTTATCTTCGATATTTTTCGGGCTGATATTAATAAAGTGTTGGTCTTGGTATTTCATGACAATACCGGAACTACAGGTTTCCAAGCAAAACGAACCTTTAAGTTCAATGCGGCTTTCTAGTTTATATTCCGCGATTAATTCCTGAAGTTTTGGCAACACTTCATAAACGCCCATTTGGTGACAAGCAGACCCCATACACAGGTATAAGTTTTGTTTTGCCATATCAATTATTACCCAAGTTAAACAATAAATATCCCGCTGGTTTGGGAGGCAACCAGCAGCGGTTGCCTCTGTGTTTAATCGGACTTAATTACGATAAACCTCATCAACAATTGTGCCATCAGGTTTAAGTAACTCAATATGTAGTGGCATTTGACCAACAGCATGAGTTGAACAACTTAAACAAGGGTCAAAACAGCGAATACCAGCTTCAACTCGGTTTAACAAACCTTCGGGGATTTCATTACCATGGATATAATGCTTGGCAATTTGGGTAACAGTTTTATTCATTGCCAAGTTATTTTGTCCGGTAGCAATAATCAAATTCACCTTTTCAATTAAGCCATTTTCATTGACTTTATAATGGTGAAATAGAGTGCCGCGAGGGGCTTCACTAACTCCCACCCCTTCCAAGTTGTTAATTCCGGCATCAGCACGGACGCGGGAGGATGTAATATCAGGGTCTTCTACCAAAGCCTCGATCGCCTCAATACAAGCCATAATTTCCACTAAACGGGCGTAATGGTAGAAGAAGGAAGAAGTAGCAACCCGACTACCAGCGCGATCGCGAAATTCCCGCAATTCCCGATCAGCATCGGGTGTTCCAATTTGATCACAGACATTCAGCCGCGCCAAAGGTCCAACCCGATAAATACCATCAGGATATCCCAGAGGTTTATAATAGGGGAATTTGAGATAAGACCAATTTTCCACAGCCTCACCCAAATAGTCTTGGTAATTATCCTCACTCAAACCATCAGCGACAATATTACCATCACTATCAATAAAGCGCAGATGTCCGCCATAGTGTTCCCAATTACCATTAGGAGCCACTAAACCCATAAATAGAGAGGGGAATTTACCAAATATATCGACCTCAGAAGCCAAGTCACTATCGAGGAGACGCTTTAATAAATTTAAAGCTAATTCGGTAGTTTGGCGGGCTTCTGGTAGGCGGTCTTTTATCCATTCCAAACCTTCCTGAGAAAGAGGCGATCGCACCCCTCCCGGAACCGCCCAAGCCGCGTGAATTTTCCGCGCCCCCAATAGTTCAATTACCGTCTGACCAAACTGGCGTAGACGAATACCCGCCCTAGCCAAATCTGGATCAGCCGCAATTAATCCAAATACATTTCTTTTGGCGGGGTCACTATCCCAACCCAACAGAAAATCAGGGCTACTGAGGTGGAAAAAACTTAAAGCATGGGACTGAGTTAACTGGGCTAAATTCATCATCCGCCGCAATTTTTCCCCGGCTGGTGGCACTTGTACCGCCAGAATTTTATCCCCCGTTTTAGCCGCTGCTAAGAGGTGACTAACCGGACAAATCCCGCAAATACGGGCAGTAATTCCGGCCATTTCAAACATCGGTCGTCCTTCGCAGAACTTTTCAAAACCCCGAAATTCTACTACATGAAATCGGGCATCTTCCACCTCTCCCGCATCATCCAAATATATGGATATTTTGGCATGACCCTCAATGCGGGTCACTGGATCAATAACAACTGTCTTAGCCATAGTATCAAATCACCTCTCCAGGGAATCAACAATCAATAATTAACCAGATAATTGCGGGCTAACCATTAATTTTATAGTCAGTCAACAACAGGGTAGCCTTAGCCAAATTTAATCATTTCCCGCCCTTCCATTTTCGGCATTTTCCCTTCCACCAAAGGCGCGAGGGTAGCCTTAATGCGATCGGCACTAGGGGGACATCCCGGCATAAAAATATCAACATCTACGACTTCATGCACTGGACTAACACGCTCAAGCAATTCGGGAACAATACCGGGTTCTCTGGGAAGTTGTGGGGTAAAATCCCCTAGTTCCAAATAGCAGCGTTTGAGTACATGATCGGTGCTACCCAACATATTCCGCATGGCGGGAACATTCGCAGTGACAGCACAATCTCCAAAAGAAATCAAGAGTTTGGTGCGCGATCGCACTTGTTTAATTAGTTCCAGGTTATCTTCGTTAGCGATACCACCTTCGACCAAACAAACATCAACATTTTCGGGATATTCTTTCAGGTCACAACCCACCGGGGAGTAAACAACCTCGACTTTTTCCGATAGTTCAATCAGCCATTCATCCAGGTCTAAAAAAGACATATGACAACCCGAACATCCAGCTAACCAAACCGTAGCAAATCTTATCTTTTCCATTCGTGTTTCTCCCGTGCATTAACTAAGAATTCTAATTTAGCGCGATCGCGAGTCATTTCAGCCACCGTCGCACCTTTACGGAAAATGGAACCCGTCGGACAAGCATCAACACATTTACCGCAGGAAGTACAGGCATCCACAGCCCCCCAAGGTTGATTAAGTCCGGTAATCATTTTAGCAGCAGGGCCGCGAAAAGCCACATCCCAAACATGAGCGCCTTCGATTTCATCACATACTCTTTGACAGCGAGTACAGAGAATACAGCGGTTATGATCAATACCAAATTGAGGGTGAGAAATATCAACTTCTCGCTGTGGGAAACGGTAGGTAAAGCGGCTATGATCCATACCTACTTCAACGGCGACATCTTGCAATTCGCAGTTTTCATTAGCCACACAAACAGCACAAACATGGTTGCCTTCTGCAAATAGCATTTCCACAACCATCTTGCGATATTCTTTAATCTGGGGGCTATTAGTGCAAACTTCCATCCCTTCCGCAACCGTAGTTACACAGGAGGGCAAAAGTTTATTAATTCCGGCAATTTCCACCAGACATAAACGACAAGCGCCCACATCAGAAAGACCATCTACATGGCAGAGGGTTGGTATTCTCACCCCCGCCTCTTTGGCGGCTTCTAAAACGCTCGATCCTTCTTCGATCGCCACATCAATGCCATCAATTTTTAAGGTGACAACGGACATAGTTTCTCCTTTAATTAAGGGAACATCTTACCGGGAGTCGGGAATATTGTATATTCGCGATTTTCCCAGTTATTTCTAGTTTAAACAGGCGGCTAAATCAGCTTCGGGAGTGGTAATAGCCTGTAGGTTGTATTTTGCCGATAGGATAGCGAAGACATTAGGGGAAATGAAAGCCGGTAAAGTCGGACCCAAACGGATATCTTTGATACCCAAATATAATAGTGTCAGCAGAACCGCCACAGCCTTCTGTTCATACCAAGACAAAATCATAGATAGAGGAAGTTCATTAACTCCGATATCAAAGGCTTGGGCGAGTCCTAGGGCGATCTGAATAGCCGAATAGGCATCATTGCACTGTCCCACATCCATCAGCCGAGGAATGTTACCAATTTCCCCCATTTCCTTATCAAAAAAGCGGAATTTTCCACAGGCGAGGGTTAACACCACACAATCTGAGGGAACCTGATCGACAAATTCGGTATAATAATTGCGATCGGGTTTAGCCCCATCACAACCTCCGACTAGGAAGAAATGGCGAATTTTGCCTTGTTTAACCGCCTCAATCACCTGGTCGCTAACATTTAATACCGCATTACGGGCGAAGCCAGTTTTTACCTGACGGGGTGGTTCATCTTCTGCAAACCCAGCTAAAGCCAGGGCTTTGTGAATGGCGGGGCTAAAATCTGGGGTAAGATTTGCCCTATCTTCGAGATAGTTGATGTCAGGATATCCCACCGGACCGAGGGTAAATAATTTATCCTCATAGTGTTCGTGGGGAGGCATCAAACAGTTAGTGGTGATGACGATCGCACCGGGAAACTTAGCGAAATCCTTGGTTTGATTTTGCCAAGCTGTGCCATAGTGACCGTAAAGGTGGGGATATTTTTGTTTAAGGACTGGGTAGCCATGGGCGGGTAGTAACTCGCCGTGGGTGTAAACATTAATACCAGTATTGGCTGTTTGTTGAAGGATGGCTTCGAGTTGTTTAATGTCGTGACCAGAGACCAAAATGGCTTTCCCGGCCTTTGCATTCAGGGGAACAACGGTAGGGATAGGATGACCATAATGGTTAGTGTGTCCCGCGTCGAGAAGTTCCATAGCCAACAGGTTTATTTCCCCGACTTTCATGGCTAGATTAACCCAATCTTCTAAAGTGAGACTAGGTTCTTCCAAGGCGGCGAGGGCTTGGTGACAGAAACTATAAATGCGATCGTCTTCCTGACCAAGTTCTTGGGCGTGGAAACTGTAGGAAGCCAAGCCCTTCAAACCGTAGAGGACGGTAAGTTTGAGGGAGAAGATATCGATGTCTTGACTAGAGTCGGCAATAAAGTTACGGGAAACTTCCTCCCCCTGGGCTACTAAACTATCAGTCCAGTCTGGTTGATAGGTAGCAGCTACAGACCAACTGATGGGGCGATCGCTCATCTGTTCAATGTCGGTTTTGAGTTTTTCCCGTTGGGCGATCGCCTCACGGATATAGCCGTAAAAGCGTTTACGGTTAAAGTTAACATTCGTCATCGTGGCGAACATCGACTCACAGCAAAACACATCCACAGCATGGGTATCAATGCCCAATTCCTTAGCCTTCAAAGCCACAGGCGCAATACCACGCAGACAGTAAATCAATAGGTCTTGAACCGCATTTACATCCGGTCCTTTACCACAAGCGCCCCACTGGTGGCAACCTTGACCGCTGGCAGTTTGTTCGCATTGTTCACAAAACATCAATCCCTTCTCCTAATTGAGCTTCCTAGTTTCCTGTTTAGCTTCCCGATGTGAAATATCAGTGAACCGCCACCTTAGCGTTAGTAGTTTGAAGCAACTCCAAATACTCACTCTCGAAATACTGCAACGTACTGGTAACCGGGTTAGGGGCTGTCATTCCCAAGCCACATAAACTGGTAGCCCTTACCATGTCGCACAACTGTTTAAGTTTTTCCAAATCAGTAGGGGTAGCCTGTTTATTGAGTAACTTCGTAAGCAACTGGTACATTTGCACAGTACCCACACGGCAGGGGATACACTTACCACAGGTTTCACCCCGGCAAAATTCCATATAGAATTGAGCCACCTGCACCATGCTAGTGTTTTCATCCATCACCACCATGCCCCCAGATCCCATCATAGATCCCAATTTAGTCAGAGATTCATAATCTACTGGAGTATCGAGAAACTGAGCCGGGATACAACCGCCAGATGGTCCCCCTGTTTGCACAGCTTTAACTTGCAGACCGCCCGGAATACCGCCGCCCATCTCTTCCACAATTTCGCGTAGGGTAATACCCATAGGCACTTCAATCAGGCCGTTATTGCGGATTTTACCCGTCAGAGAGAAGATTTTAGTACCCTTGCTTTTTTCAGTACCAATTTGATTGTACCAGTCCGCCCCGTTGCGGATAATCGGGGCTATATTACCCAAGGTTTCCACGTTATTAATCAAGGTTGGGCAGTCCCACAACCCAGAAACGGCGGGATAGGGTGGACGAGGACGGGGGTTGCCGCGACCGCCACCAATAGAAGCAATCAGCGCCGTTTCTTCGCCACAAACAAAAGCACCCGCACCAACCCGAATATCAATATTAAAGTTTATGGAGGAACCAAAGATGCGGCTACCTAACATACTCTGACGTTTAGCCTGTTGAATGGCTTTCTGTAGCCTAGTGATCGCTAGGGGATATTCCGCCCGAACGTAGATATAGCCTTGGGTTGCACCTACAGCATATCCAGCGATCGCCATTCCTTCCAGGATACGGTGAGGGTCACTTTCTAAGACACTACGATCCATAAACGCCCCCGGGTCGCCCTCGTCAGCGTTACAGATCACATATTTTTGTCCTGGGGGCATTTTAGCCACAGTCGCCCACTTTAACCCCGTGGGATAGCCAGCCCCTCCCCGTCCCCGTAATCCAGATTTAGTAATTTCTGCCACTACCTCTTCTGGAGTCAGGTCATAAATTGCATGATGTAAGGCTCTGTAGCCTCCCACGGCAATATATTCCCCGATTTTCTCCGGGTCAATTTTGCCGCTAAATTCCCGAACGATTTTTAATTGGCGACTAAAGAAGGGATGATTGGGATCACCTTGAACTGGTTTCGCTTCCCCGCCTTTCAGCGCTTCGATAATAGATGGGGCATCTTCGGGGGTGACTTTTTCATAATGAATGCCGTTAGGTTCGACTTCCACCATGGGGCCGCGTCCGCAAAACCCCATACAGCCTACACCGACTATTTGCACGTCCGCCTCAAGTCCTGACTCTTTCAGCGCATCTTCCATCGCCTTTTTGACTTCTAGGGACTCAGAGGCTTGACAACCAGTAGATGTGCAGCAGTGGATACGGATACTTTTTTGGTTATTGCGTTCCTTTTCGGCTAGTTCGACTAATTCAGTCAATTCCATAATATTTTAGTTCTCCTCTCTCAATGGAGTTGGGGTTATAAGTGGCATTTAGGCTTCGGCTGAACCCTGCCACTTTTGCAGTCGTGCTACCGCCATTTCTGGGGTTTGCTGACCTGCAACTTTCCCATCAAAGACAGCCGCCGGAGCAATACCACAGGCTCCGATACAGCGGGCGGTGACAATAGATATCTGGCCGTCTGGCGTGGTTTCCCCTGACTTGATTCCGGTTTTTTCTTCTAAGGCTGCTAGGACTTCTCCACTGCCTTTAACATAGCAGGCTGTCCCTAAACAGACCACGCAGGTATGAGCGCCACTGGGTTTTAGGGAAAATAGATGATAGAAGGTGGCGACTCCGTAAACTTGGCTCAGGGGGAGTTGGAGTTGTCGCGCAACGTATATTAATACGTCTTCTTCTAAGTAGCCAAATGCTTCCTGGGCTTTGTGCAGCACTTCGATTAGGGCATCCTGACTATATTGGCTGCGTTTCATGGTTATATCCAGTACCTTGAAACGTTTATCGCCACTGGGATGGTTTGACGCTGCTTTGCTTTTGGTAGATTTTGGGGCGGTTTCTGTGGGAGATGGCATAGTAGTTTTACCGTAATTTCTACACAGTTTCAACCCTATTAAATATGATCAATATTGATCCCCACAGGGTTGATGTTCTATTTTGATGACAATTCATGCTAATTTTGGGGACATTTTTGGGACAAATCCCCAAAACAACTGTAGGGTTGTTTATCTCCAAATATTTCGTTAGTTGAACATTACAACATTCTGTTCTAAATGTTAAGTATAACGGCAAACCCCGGAAAAAAGTATTAAGATAATTAAAAGAATTTCTGCCTCTGCTGGTGGGTCTGCTAACAGTGATTATGCTTAGTTTGGCTGTCATCAAACTACCACAGAGCCTAGAGATAGCCTCCGGGTTGCTATTGGCAACCTAAATGAGAATTATTGTCATTCAAGGGATGAAATATATGTGTCTAGCAGTTCCGGGAAAACTCGTGAGTATATCGGGAGATGATCCTTTATTAAAAAAAGGTCGCGTCAGCTTTGGCGGGGTAATTAAAGAGGTGAGTCTGGCTTATGTTCCTGAAGCCCAAGTGGGTGATTATGTTTTGGTTCATGTTGGTTTTGCTCTGAGTCGGGTAGAACCAGAGGACGCTTTACAAACCTTAGCAGATTTACAACAGATGATGAAATTGGGTTAAAATTTGTTAAGACCTGATTTATATTTACAGCTTCCTATAGGATAATAAATAGGGTAAGGTAGGAGGCAGTCAAGTTCCAAAAACCCTTAACAAAGATTTAAAGATTGTGATCTGACTCAGGGGAAAGGAACCTTTGAATCAGACAACCGGCGCAGAGGTATTGTTGTCAAAATCTAGGTAAATTATCGACCCAATTTTTTTTTGTTGAATGACACAATTTAGGGCGATCGCTTGGTAAAGAGAACTGTCAAGGACAGGGCCAAGGTAAATAATGCGATCGCCTCAGATCAGCTCGTCAATGGTTGTCCGATCACAGCCATCAACGCGGTTAATTCCGCAGGTTTTAAAACTGGGTTAAATCCCAAGTAAATGAGAGGATTTCAAGTATGAATACCAGACAGTATGCCACCCTAGACGGGAACGAAGCCGTAGCCCGTGTGGCTTTTCGTCTCAATGAAGTTATTGCCATTTATCCCATCACTCCATCATCACCCATGGGAGAATGGGCGGATGCTTGGACATCAGAAGGACAACCCAACATTTGGGGAACTGTTCCCGCAGTAGTAGAAATGCAAAGTGAAGGAGGCGCAGCGGGGGCTGTTCATGGTTCACTACAGGGGGGGTCATTAACCACGACATTTACAGCATCCCAGGGATTATTATTAATGATTCCGAACCTGTACAAAATCGCCGGGGAACTAACCTGTGCGGTTCTCCATGTGGCCGCCAGGTCGATCGCCGCCCAAGCCTTGTCTATTTTCGGCGATCACAGTGACGTAATGGCAGTGCGGGCTACTGGTTGCGGATTATTATGTTCAGCCTCAGTCCAGGAAGCCCATGATTTAGCCCTAGTCGCCCAAACAAGTACCCTAAAATCAAGGGTTCCATTTATCCACTTCTTTGATGGGTTCCGCACCTCCCACGAAGTGCAGAAAATCGAACTCCTCGAAGAAAGCGACCTGCGGGCGATGATAGATGATGAGGACGTTTATGCACACCGCGCCCGGGGACTAACACCCGATCGCCCTGCTTTACGAGGAACCGCCCAAAACCCCGATGTTTACTTCCAAGCGCGGGAAAGCGTCAACCCCTTCTATAACGCCTGTCCAGAAATGGTGCAAAAAGCCATGGACAAATTCGGGGAGTTGACGGGACGGCACTATAAACTATTTGAATATCATGGCGCACCGGATGCCGATCGCATCATTATATTAATGGGTTCGGGCTGTGAAACCGTCCACGAAACCGTAGATTATCTGACCGCGCAGGGAGAAAAAGTCGGAGTCCTGAAAGTCCGTCTGTATCGACCCTGGGATGCTAACGCCTTTATTGGCGCTGTACCAAAAACCGCCAAAGCGATCGCCGTTTTAGACCGCACCAAAGAACCCGGTTCTAGTGGCGAACCCCTATATTTAGATGTCGTCACCGCCATTAGCGAAAGCTGGGAAGGACCCGCCCCCAAAATTGTCGGCGGTCGTTATGGGTTATCCTCCAAAGAATTTAACCCGGCTATGGTAAAAGCCGTTTTTGATAACCTGCAACTCGACAAACCCAAAAATCACTTTACCATCGGTATTAACGATGACCTCACCCACACCTCCCTACCCTTTGACCCGGAATTTTCCACCGAACCCGATAACGTCATCCGCGCCATGTTCTATGGTCTAGGGTCTGATGGTACTGTAGGGGCTAACAAAAACTCCATTAAAATTATCGGAGACGAAACCAGCAACTACGCCCAGGGTTACTTCGTCTACGACTCCAAAAAATCCGGCGCTGTCACGGTATCTCACCTGCGCTTCGGTCCTAACTTAATCCGTTCCCCCTATTTAATCGAAAAATCCAACTTTATCGGCTGTCACCAGTGGAACTTCCTAGAAAAACTCAATGTAGTTGATGCCGCCACCAATGGGGCGACCTTCCTGCTGAATAGCCCCTACGGACCTGATGAAGTCTGGAATTACCTACCCATTGAAATTCAAGAACAAATTGTCCGCAAAAACCTCAAACTCTATGTCATCGATGCTAATAAAGTAGCCCGTGACAGTGGAATGGGTAGCCGTATCAATACGGTGATGCAGGTCTGTTTCTTCGCTTTGGCGGGAGTTCTACCCAAAGATGAGGCGATCGCCAAAATTAAAAAAGCGATCGAAAAAACATACGGTAAAAAAGGTTCAGCCATTGTCCGCATGAACCTCCAAGCCGTAGACAATACCCTCGACAACCTCTTTGAAGTCAATACCGGCGAAGCCAATAGCCAAGTACGCATAGCGTCGCCAGTCCCTGCTAACGCCCCTGATTTTGTCCGGGAAGTCGAAGGGATGATGTTAGCGCGCAAAGGCGACCAACTCTCTGTCAGTCAACTACCCTGTGACGGAACCTATCCCACAGGTACATCAAAATGGGAGAAACGCAACGTCGCCCAAGAAGTACCCGTTTGGGACCCTGATGTGTGTGTGCAGTGTGGTAAATGTATCATGGTCTGCCCCCATGCCGTAATTCGTGGTAAAGCCTACGATGAAAGCGCCCTCAATGGTGCGCCGGAAACCTTCAAAACCACTGCTGTCCGCGATAAAGCCTTTGAAGGGCAAAAATTCACCATCCAAGTATCTCCAGAAGACTGTACCGGTTGCGGTGTCTGTGTCGATGTCTGTCCGGCGAAAAATAAATCCATGCCCTCCAAAAAGGCGATTAACATGGAGTATCAGCCACCCATACGAGCCACCGAACGGGATAACTGGGAATTTTTCCTCAACTTGCCTAACCCCGATCGCCGTAATTTGCGATCGGATATGATTAAACAACAACAATGGCAAGAACCCCTGTTTGAGTTCTCTGGCGCTTGTGCGGGTTGTGGCGAAACTCCCTATATCAAGTTAGCAACCCAACTATTTGGCGATCGTATGGTTGTCGCTAACGCCACCGGCTGTTCTTCTATCTATGGCGGTAACTTACCAACTACACCCTGGGCGCAAAATGCCGAAGGTCGCGGCCCTAGTTGGTCTAATAGCCTATTTGAAGATAACGCCGAATTTGGTCTAGGCTTCCGTCTGTCCATTGATAAACATACCGCCTTCGCCTGTGAATTGTTGCAGAAATTAGGCGGCATTGTCGGCGATGAACTGGTAGCCAAAATTATCAATAACCCCCAAAAATCCGAGGCTGATATTTGGGAACAACGGGAACTCGTCGCCCAGGTTAAGCAAAAATTGCAAGGGTCTGATGATACCAACGCCAAACAGTTACTCAGTCTGGCTGATTACCTCGTCAAAAAATCTGTCTGGATACTCGGTGGCGATGGTTGGGCCTATGATATCGGCTATGGCGGTTTAGATCATGTCATTGCTAGTGGTCGCAACGTCAATATCCTGGTCATGGATACTGAGGTCTACTCTAATACTGGTGGTCAGTCTTCTAAAGCTACTCCTCGCGGCGCGGTCGCTAAATTTGCCGCTGGTGGTAAGCCGTCACCTAAGAAAGACTTGGGTTTGATTGCTATGACCTACGGTAACGTTTATGTCGCTTCTGTGGCTATGGGGGCGCGCGATGAACACACCCTTAAAGTCTTCCTGGAAGCCGAAGCCTATGACGGCCCCTCTTTGATTATTGCCTACAGTCACTGTATCGCCCACGGTATTAATATGACCACGGCTATGAGTCACCAAAAAGCAATTGTCGAAAGTGGTCGTTGGTTGCTTTATCGTTATCATCCTGACCTGAAAGCGGAAGGTAAAAATCCCCTACTTTTGGATTCGCGATCGCCTAAAAAATCCATCGAACAATCCATGTACGCCGAAAACCGCTTTAAAATGCTCACCAAAACTAAGCCCGTTGATGCCAAACGCTTGCTGAAAGAAGCCCAGAAAGACGTTGACACCCGTTGGCAAATGTATGAGTATCTGGCGGCGCGTCCCTTGAATGACGAAGGCAATAAACCCAATACAGACACCTCTGGTGACAAAGAGTGAAGCTCCTAAACCGATGGTAGACAGAAACTCCTAGTCCGGTTCCTAATGTGGGGGCGTGCCTATTTTTCGCCCCTACAAACCGGACTCCTAGAACTTTTCGCTGTTCCTATCCACTTTTCATAAGGAATCTATATTATGGATTTGAGTACGACCTATTTGGGATTGAATTTGAGGACTCCTATTGTCCCTTCCGCCGCCGCCGTTTTATCAGAAAATGTCGATAATATTCGGCGTATGGAAGATGCGGGCGCATCAGCGGTGATTTTACACTCCCTATTTGAAGAACAGTTACTGCGAGAAAAATTTGAACTTAATCACCATTTGGAATATGGAACCAATAGCTTTGCTGAGGCTTTAACCTATTTTCCTGAACCCGAAGAATATCACGTCGGACCGGAACTTTATCTTGAGCATATTCGCTTGGCTAAGGAATTGGTTGATATTCCCATTATTGCCAGTTTAAATGGTTTCTCCTCCGGTGGTTGGGTGGAATATTCCAAACTCATGCAGGAAGCGGGTGCAGATGCGATCGAGTTGAATATTTATTATGTCCCCACCGACTTTGATATGAGTGGGGCTGAGGTCGAGGAAAACTATATCACTACTCTCCGGGAAGTTAAAGCAGAGGTCACTATTCCTGTGGCTATGAAACTTAGTCCCTTCTTTAGTAATATGGCAAATATGGCGAAACGTTTAGATGAAGCCGGAGTCGATGGACTCGCTTTATTTAACCGCTTCATACAGCCAGATATTAACCCAGAAGAACTAGAAATTGAGGTGAGTTCCGTTTTGAGTTCTCCCCACGATATGCGCCTACCTATGCGCTGGATTGCTATTCTTTATGGTCGGATTAATGCCGATTTAGCCTCGACTAGCGGTGTCGCACGCGGTCACGATGCTATTAAAATGTTGATGGCGGGGGCTAAGGTAACTCATGTTTGTTCCGCTTTATTGCGCCATGGTATCGGTTACATTCAAGTGATGGAAGATGAGATGAAACACTGGATGGAAGAACATGAGTATGAGTCTGTTAAACAGATGCAGGGTTCTATGTCTCAGCGCCATTGTGATGATGAGTCAGCCTATGAACGCGCCCAGTACATGAAAGCGATTACTTCCTACGTCCCAGAACATAGTTTATTCTAGTTCATTCTAGGATATGATTCTTGGATAATAATTTCACCATATCATCACCCCTCAGTTTTTGCTGGGGGGCGGTTTGATAACTGTTCTAAAAAATATAGCCGATATAAATCACAGCCAATTTTAGCTAGGTTATCCTCAAAGTTAATTAATCCTAGACTTTCTAATTTATAAGCAGTAATCGCCTCTAAAGGTACACCCTTATCGGATTTTAAGACTTTATTTAAAGCCAGATACAAAGACGAATCTTGTTGAATTGTTACTAATAAATCCCGCAAATGGGAACTATAAATTCCATCAGGTTGCCGGGCATTTTTGATTAAATTTTCCAGAGAAATCCCTGATTTACTAATAGTATAAAAAGCCAGTTGTACCAGATAAGGATGTCCACCCACCATAGAGATTAAGCCTTCTAGCCGTTTAAGTCCACTCTCCCCCGCCGCCCAACTTAACTCATATCTTAAAGCCAGAACTTGCACTTGTGGCGGTGTAAATTGGGGTAGTTTTAACACCAAACCCACATTAAAAGGGGATTGATGTAACTGTAAAGGTACATAAACTTCGGTGCTATGAACTACAATTAAGCGCAAATTTTCCCAGAGTTGATTATGTTTAGATAGTTCGTGCCACGATCGCAACATAGGCAAAAAATCACTAGCAATAACCGGATACTCAAACAGGCGGTTAACCTCATTCATAGCAATCACAATCGGGGTGTCTTTAGTGATGAATAGATATTCCTCAAAATACAGCCGACAGGAAACTTTAGTCCCTAAATCTATATCCCAATATTCATCTAGTTTCGGTGGTATCTTTAACTGCTTACTCGCATTAGCACAAAACCATCTGACCAGTTGTTCTAGGGAATTAAAAGTATCAGCGTCTACTTCCAAAAAATTCAGATAAACTGTACTATATCCCCAATCAACTGCTTGGGTTAACATCCTATTAAGTAGGGAACTTTTACCCATTTTCCGAGGTGCTTTAATCCTCACGACACAACCCGGTTGTTGCAGTTCATTATAGCCTATATCTTCAATGGGTGGACGTTCTATATAAAAGGGAGAGTTAATGGGAATTGGGCTCCCAGGGAGTTCGATATTACTGCCATCATTAGGATTGAATGAATTACCTGCAAAAGTTGCTAATTTCTGAACAGGGGGGGCAGTTAATGGTATCTGCTGGCGAGATTTAAGGACAAGTTTTAGATTTTTTTTGCTAACTTTTGTCCCCATAGCCTCGGAGAGTTCCTGCCATAATCGTCCACCAACTTCTTTAACATAATCATTAGCGTATGCAGATTTTTGGGAAATTTCACTGTAGGTCTTACCCATCCATGATTCAGATAAAATTAAACGCTCAATAGGGGAAAGCGATCGCCGCAGGAATTTTTCTTCTATCAGTTTTAAGGCTTCAGGGACATTCATGCCAAGGCAGAATAATTGAGCAAGGGTAATTTGATATATAATCACACTTTACATATCATAACCAATAAAAGACCCAAATACTTAGACTTAGGCCTTTTATGCAAGCATCCCTAACAAGGGAATTGTGATGATCTGATGAATAGCGATATTTATTGCATTCTCATAGCAGCCACTTGGGAGGTAGAAAACTCAGTTATTGCCCCCAATGCTACATCAAATAAGCGACTCGGTTTGAGGTCATCCTGAATTAAACCCCAAAGTCGTTGAACTTCAGCGGTATGTAGGCGATCGTCTTCTGTCAACGCCATCACAATTTGACGACGGAGAAAACTACCCTCCTCTGAAAACAGATATTGTAAACCTAGCTGTGCGGTGGGGAGAATATCAAAATTGCCGTCAGTTTGAGCGATCGTAATCATATTTTCCAGACGATGCCACTGGAAGCGGCCATCTTTAAATAACACCTCAATCAACCGTCGTCGCAAAGCCGGAGTTTCTCCCTTCAACAGGCGACGCGCCACATAGGGATAAGCTACCTCAACGATTTTAAAATCCGGGTCGAGACTGAGGGCAATTCCTTCCTGAGTTACTAGAGACCGAATAATCAGGGCAAATTTTGCCGGAACCCGGAAGGGGTAATCATACATCAATTCCGAGAAACTATCGGTAATAGTTTTAAAGTTAAAATCCTTAACACTCTCCCCAATAATATCCCCCATAACCGCCTCTAAAGCCGGAATAATGGGAGCCATATTAGTATTAGGTGCTAAAAATCCCAACCTGACAAAATCTTCCGCCAACTCCTTATAGTCTTTATTAATTAAATGAACTACGGAATCAACCAGAGTTTCCTTAGTTTCCTGGCTTAACTGATCCATCATGCCAAAATCAATAAATGCCATGCGACCATCAGGCATAGCAAACAGATTTCCGGGGTGGGGGTCAGCATGGAAAAAACCGAACTCTAGCAGTTGTCGCAAGCCACTTGTCACACCGACAAAAATCATTTTACTCAGATCCAAACCCGCCGCTTGGACACTTTTAATATCGGTCAACTTCAAGCCGTTAATCCATTCTAAGACTAACACCTGATGGCTGGTATATTTCCAATAGATTGAGGGAACTTTGACCGTTGGATCATCATCAAAATAGGTGGCAAACCTTTCAGCATTTCGACCCTCATTAATATAGTCGATTTCCTCAAATAATTTGCACCCAAATTCATCGACAATTAGGGTTAAATCATGACCCAAATTCAGCGGTAAAATGGGAGACAACCAACCCGCCGCCCAACGCATTAAATACAGATCCAGGGTGAGAGTTGGTAACAGGAATGGTCTTTGCACCTTAACGGCGACCTCTTCCCCTGTCAAAAGTTGTGCCTTATAGACCTGACCCAAACTGGCGGCGGCTACGGGTTCAGGGGAAATTTCTCGGAAAACACTATCTAAATCGCGATCGAGTTCTCTCTCGATGATCGCCATGGCGATCTTAGTATCAAAAGGGGGTAGCTGATCTTGAAGTTTGGTTAATTCTTCTAAAAAGTCCTTGCGAATGAGGTCAGGACGGGTTGATAATGCTTGACCTACTTTAATATAGGTGGGACCGAGGCGGGTGAGAATATTACGCAGTTGGGCGGCTCGTTTCGGGGTTTCGGTAACATTCCGATGTCGCCATTGATCCCACAGTAGACCAATAATGAACCCTGAAAAAAACCATATAACCGTGATCACGCGCCAGATGGCCTTCCACAGCCGACGGCGATAATATTGAGCAATGGCTTGAGGATCGTAAACTCGGCGATCGCTATTTTGGTAGGGGTTCACTCCTTTTATTTCCTCTTCATATTCCTAAGTTTGGTCAACTGATTGCCTAGTTACCTGCAACCAAGGGGGGGATACATAGATCCCCAGGGTGAATTGATGATTTTTTATCGTTATGTTAACTATAATATACAAAACGACATACAACACTCACCCGGTCAACCTATAGCCCCCAATTTTAGGCAATCTTTGACAGCATAGATTACCCGGTCTTGTTGTTCGGTGGAAAGTTCCGGGAACATCGGCAAAGACAAAACTTGGTGGCTGACCTGTTCTGCTACCGGAAAATCACCGCAGCCATAGCCTAAATCGCGATGAACCCCCTGTAGATGGAGGGGTATGGGGTAGTATACGTTAGTGCTAACTCCAAGGCTCTGGAGTTGTTCTCGCAGGCGATCGCGTCCTGACGAGTCCCTATTATTATTCACATATCTGATAGTGTACTGATTCCAAACGGTCTCGCCGCCTGCAGTTTCTGCTGGGACAATTAAACCGGGTATCCCCTCAAGTCCCTGAGTATATCGAGAAGCGATCGCCTTTCTCTGTTGATTCCAGCGCGCCAGATACTCTAATTTAATGCTTAAAATCACCCCTTGTAGGGCATCAAGACGACTATTAATCCCCAACAGTTCGGAATTATATCGCTCAGGCTGACCGTGATTTTTCAGCACCCGCAACACACCCGCCAGATCACGATTATTAGTTGCGATCGCCCCTCCATCTCCACAAGCCCCTAAATTCTTAGTCGGAAAAAAGCTAAAACAGCCCAGATATCCCATACTACCCACCTTAGCATCACCCCAACTGGCTCCGGTAGCTTGGGCGCAATCTTCAATCACCGCCAAATTATGAGACCGCGCTACCGCCATTAATGCGGTCATGTCCACAGGGCGACCAAACAAATGCACCGGAAGGATAGCACGGGTTTTGGCAGTAATCGCCGCCTCAATTTGACTAATATCTAAGTTGAACGTATCCGGGTCAATATCCACAAATACCGGGGTGGCTCCCACGGCACTAATCACCTCAGAGGTAGCAATAAAGGAAAAACAAGTGGTAATCACCTCATCGCCGGGGCCGATTTCTAAAGCCCGCAAAGCCAAAAATAGGGCATCAGTACCAGAGTTGCAACTGACCAACTCAGAAACGCCGATATACTCGGCAAACTTTTCCTCAAAACTGTCCACAGCGTAGCCACCAATGTAGCGACCACTAGCCAGCAAGTCCAGTACCTCCCGACTAAGGCGATCGCTGATCATTTGATACTGTTKGGTTAAATCAAGGGCAGGAATTAGGTTCACGCGCTTCTCACACCACACTATACTAAAATGAGTTTTTCCCAGGGTTTGCTGATAATTTGTTGATTTCCTTAGATTTTACAGACTTAGTGCTAATATTCGGACTTATGGCGATCGCCATTGGTCTATCAGTATCTGGGGGATTAGGCTTAGAATTCAAGCTAATCACTTCCGCCGGGCGCGCCTGAGCGCCAATTAGTCGTCTTGGGTTACGTCCTGGCTATTGTCTTTGACCCCACCACGACAGGCCAACCTCTCCTAGTCAGAGCCCTAATTCTGGCAATGATTACCCTAGTTGCCATTGTCTCCCGTAACCGCATCAGTCGCCAACTTCCACAACTTTTACTCTGGGTTTGGGTTTCCCTATTTATTAGCACTGCGGCGATCGATTGGGGGTCGAGAGAGATATTGCTACCTCCCCCTCCCCTTCAAAACCGTACGTGAGAGTTTCCCTTCATACGGCTCTAGTGGTGCTTCCACATCCCGATAATTGGCGACACGAAAAACTTCATGATGTGACGCACGCGCAGATTGCTCCATTGTTAAGGATACAGCTTTAGCGTTATCAAGCGCCGTTTTAGAGCACTAGTCAATACGGTTAGGACGCAGCCTTGAGAACAGAATCCATGGCATCATCGAGAGAATCAAACTGCTCACGTGCAATGGCGAATGCGGGCTTTCAACCACGACCAATATTTCTCTATCTTGTTGAGGTCTGGCGAATAAGGCCGAAGATAGAGTAAACGGCATTGAGCTGCCTCCACCAGTTCAGCCTGCCGCCCCCCTTTATGAAACGTTGCATTGTCAAATACTAGAGTTTGACCTGGCTTCAATGTTGGAATTAAGATAAACTCCAACCACAACTCAAACACTGTCCGATTACAACAACCCTCACCTCAAAGGTAAAGGGAGTTAAGAGTTGTTGATAACACCATGGGGCCATATAGCTCACCCTGCCCTGCCTCTTCCCGGATTTGAGGGCATCGAAGCGTTGTCCTTCCTCGCAGTAACCATAAGGATAATCCGAGTCTTGACTATTCATGCCAGCTTCATCGAGGTAAACCAACCCTTCCGGCTCCATATGTTCAATCTGAGCAATAAACTCCTCTCGCTGTTGCTCATCACCTTCTTGGTAGCCGTAAGTTGTTTTCTGGTGAAGCCAATTTTCTTCAAGGTTCTGGATATGGTGCCAGGAGAGATGTCGTCATCCCAAAGTTCAGCCATTTGAGCGGAGGTTTTGTCGCCATGCTCTTGGGCAAAAGCCTTGAATTTGTGCCAGTCGGTAATTTGGTGGTTATGACCAGGTGGGCGATTAGGTTTAGGGAGGAAGTCGCCGGTGTGTTATTTTCTTTGCAGCCAGAGATTAATGGTGTTCCGGCTGACATGGAAAACTTGACTGGCTTCTGTTTTGGGCATACCGTCTAGTTCAATTGCATTAATAACTTTTTGTCTAAGGTCGTAACTGTAGGGGGCTAGCCTTTTGGGTCTTATGTAGATATCCTTGCCATTATACGTCCTAACTATTCTGTCTTGCGCTATAAGAGTAGGGGTCGAGAGAGATGTCGCCATCTCCCCCTCCCATACAGAACCGTACTTGAGACTTTCACCTCATACGGCTCCTAATTTGACCGTCTCCTTGTTAAGAGTACAGCATCATCTCTTCATCAAGAGCTGTTTTATTGTCGTGACAATGGCGATGTAATAATTGAATATTCTTGTATTCATCCTTTCCGCCATGGCTTCTAGGTACAATGTGGTCTATTTCAATTAAATCTGATGGGGTAAAGTATTGCC
>NZ_PKGG01000214.1:0-8879 GCF_046480465.1 Arthrospira sp. PCC 8006 | reverse complement strand
AAGCAAAGAGGCGCGATCGGTGTTGCATCAGTTTGTTGTTCGGGCAGTCGAGAGGGGGACTCATCGCGAACAGAAACCGGGTGGGGGTGCGATCGCGACAACCCCCTACGATTGCCTACCAAAATCCCCAGAGGCTCATTCGCTTAGAGTTTATTGGGTAACTAGAGCATACCACAAAGGGAACAAAGTTTCTGGGGCGGCGTTGAAAGCAGCAAGGAATGCCACATCCAGGAAACTAGCTGAGACGCTTTTTAAGGCTCTCTGGGATATGCGATAATAAGCCCCATAGAATTAGCTTAATTGCCCTGTACCCCGATCCAATTCCCTAGGTCGGGGTTTTTATTGGTGAAAGTTTGGGAATAAGATAGAAATAGGTTGGCGACTCCGTTGGCTTGTATCAGACCATCAATTATTTGATGGCATTCCCCCCGTTACCCGGCTGATAATGTTCTGAATATCTAGGCTATTGTTAAATAAGGCGATGCTACCAGTGCTAAGGGAAAATTCCCCGAAGCTATGAAAGAGGTTATTTCCCGCTTGGGTTCCACCTTCGATGTTGATAACATTACCTTGGGGAGTGACTATACTATTTTGAGGTAGGGTTCCATCTGGTCTAATCTGGGCGAGTGCGGGTGATGATAACGTACACAGGTTAAAATACATGGCACAAGCCATTAAACCAAGAAACCCCGGTTGATAGTAAATTTGCTGTGGTTGCTGTGATTTTTGCCTCAACACTTTAACACTCGTGCAGATTCAACCCTTTCTGCTACCCAATTTTAAACTATCAGGACTTTTTTTCGCTCTAATGTCTGTATCTAACTCTATCCAAATCATAATATGTCATAATCAGACCTGTCGTAAACAAGGCGCAGCCAAGGTTTTACAGGCTTTTCAGGCTGCCAATTTTTCCGTCGGGGTCATTACTCCTAGCGGCTGTCTGGGGTCCTGTGGTAATGGGCCGATGGTTTTGGTCTTACCGGAGCAAGTCTGGTATGATCACGTTACACCAGAACAAGTCCCCAGTATTTGGGCATCTATTGACAGTTAACAGTTGAAAAATTGACGATGGATATTTTAGAGATTTTACAAGAAGAATTATTGACCAATACCCTATCTGATTATTTAATCGCTTTTGTGATTATTGTGTTGGGTATTTTAGCCATCAGAGTCATCGAACAAATGATTTTGAGGCGGTTAAAACTCTGGGCGGTTAAAACCAATAGTCGGTTAGATGATGCCTTGGTGAAAATTGGGGATAGAGCCCTAATCCCCCTGGCTTATGTGGCTATATTTTATGTGGCAATCACTAACTTATCATTGCACCCAATTCTCGGTAATTTAATTAATGCGATCGCCTTAATTTTCTCCACCTTTTTAGGTGTGAGGCTGGTGGTATCCCTCGCTGAATATGCTATGCGGTTATACTGGTTAAATCGTCGAGACATAGAAACCGTAGACCGCGCCCTAAATGCCCTATTGCCAGCCATTCGTACCGCCGCCTGGGTATTAGGAATTATCTTTGTGCTAGATAACCTCGGCTTCAATATTTCCGCCGTGGTAGCGGGTTTAGGAATTGGGGGTGTAGCCATTGCTTTAGCCTCCCAAGGAGTCCTACAAGACCTATTTAGTTATTTCTCCATCCTGTTCGATCGCCCTTTTGAAATCGGCGATTTTATCGTAGTTGGGGACATGGCGGGAAGCATTGATTATGTAGGGATTAAAACCACCCGCATTAAAAGCATAAGTGGCGAACAAGTAGTAGTTCCTAATACCAACCTCACCGCCTCTCGTATTCATAACTATAAACGCATGGAAAGGCGGCGGATACTGTTTAAAATTGGTGTCATATATGAAACCAGCCAGGAGAAACTACAACAAATTCCCGCCCTCATTCGAGAGATTATCGAACCTATAGAAAACACCCTATTTGACCGGGCGCACTTCTCAAGTTTCGGAGACTTTAGCCTAGACTTTGAGATTGTTTACTATGTTCTCAGCAGCGATTATGCCATGTATATGGATATACAACAGCGGATTAATTATCAACTAAAATCTGCCTTTGAAGAAAGGGGGATTGAGTTTGCTTATCCAACTCAAGTTACCTATTTTGATGGTCTGAATAGCCCCAAAAACAGCCCCAGCCGTGAACCTCTCAGCCAGATTTTGAACCCTTAGAATAAAAAGCGCCCTCACACTTCCCCAAAATTCCTTAAACCGGAATTACAGAAAAGTAGTTATCAGTTGACTGATGCCATTGCCAATTGTCATGTTAACAGCTATAATGGTATACTTGTACTGTTCCGAGTTTGTGCATCCAAACTTTTATCAACTATGGCAACCAAGCCAACGATCGCATTTTCCCATTTAGGTTGCGAAAAAAATCGCATCGACACCGAACACATGATCGGTTTATTAGCCGAAGCCGGATATCAAGTAGACTCCAACGAAGAGGCTGCTGATTATGTGGTAGTGAATACCTGTAGTTTTATTGAATCAGCCAGAGAAGAGTCCGTCAACACCATAGTTGAACTAGCCGAAGCCCATAAAAAAGTAGTGATTACTGGGTGTATGGTGCAACACTTCCAGGAACAATTACTTGATGAACTTCCCGAAGCTGTAGCAGTAGTAGGAACCGGAGATTATCATAAAATTGTTAATGTAATTAATCGGGTAGAAAAAGGCGATCGCGTCTCGGAAATTTCTGCCGACCCCACCTATATTGCTGATCATACCGTCCCCCGTTATCGGACAACCACGGAAGGGGTCGCTTACCTACGCATAGCCGAAGGGTGTAACTATCGGTGCGCCTTTTGCATTATTCCCCACTTGCGAGGAAATCAGCGATCGCGTACCATTGAATCAATAGTTACCGAAGCCAAACAATTGGCAGATCAGGGAGTCCAGGAATTAGTGTTAATCTCCCAAATTACCACTAACTACGGAACCGACATTTATGGTGAACCAAAACTCGCAGACCTGATCCGCGCCTTGGGTAAAGTTGATGTACCCTGGATCAGAATGCACTACGCTTACCCCACCGGACTAACTCCCCAAGTCATTGATGCGATCACCGAAACCCCCAATTTTCTCCCCTACCTAGACCTACCCCTACAACATTCCCACCCGGAAATTCTCCGCGCCATGAACCGTCCATGGCAGGGTCAGGTTAATGACCATATTATCGAGAATATTAAAACAGCTATGCCTAATGCTGTAATTAGGACTACTTTTATTGTCGGTTTTCCCGGAGAAACTAACAGCCACTTTGAACACCTCCTCAAATTTGTGAAACGCCACGAATTTGATCATGTTGGTGTTTTCACCTTCTCCCCCGAAGAAGGAACCCCCGCTTATACTCTGGATAACACCGTATCTCAGGCGGTAATGGACGCGCGACGGGATGCACTAATGCAGGTACAACAGCCAATTTCTCTCAAGGGTAACCGCCAGTGCATTGGTCAGGTGGTGGATGTTTTAGTTGAACAAGAAAACCCCTCTACAGGGGAGTTCATAGGGCGATCGGCTAGGTTTGCGCCGGAAGTCGATGGCTTAGTTTATGTGGAAGGAAACGCCCGTTTAGGGTCCTTAGTTTCTGTGAAAATCACCGATGCTGATATTTATGACCTCTATGGTCACACCGTAGAAAATTGACTTTCTCCCCCTCTCGCCAGAGAGGGCGGGTTTATTAGTCTTCTCGGTGACAGATTTAATTGATACCTGTCGCCAGAGAGGGCGGGTTTATTAGTCTTCTCGGTGACAGATTTAATTGATACCTGTCGCCAGAGAGAGAGAGGGCGGGTTTATTAGTCTTCTCGGTGACAGATTTAATTGATACCTGTCGCCAGAGAGAGAGAGGGCGGGTTTATTAGTCTTCTCGGTGACAGATTTAATTGATACCTGTCGCCAGAGAGAGAGAGGGCGGGTTTATTAGTCTTCTCGGTGACAGATTTAATTGACAGCAGAACCCGCCCCTACGAAATTATCAATTATCAATTATCAATTGCTGTAGACTTTCGACAAAATCAGGGTAGGAAATAGCCGCAGCTTCGGCGCGATGAATAGTAGTAGAACCCTTGGCATTTAAAGCAGCGATCGCCAAACTCATAGCCATACGATGATCCGTGTCACTGTCCACTTCAGCCCCCCGTAAAGGGAAACCGCCAGTAATTTCCAAGCCATCAGGTAACTCCGAAATTTTCGCCCCCATTTTCGTCAATTCCGTAGCCATAACCGTAATGCGATCGCTTTCTTTAACCCGCAATTCCGCCGCATCTCGGATCGTAGTAGTCCCCTCTGCAAAAGCCGCCGCCACTGCCAAAATCGGAATTTCATCAATTAACCGAGGAATMAAATCACCCTTAATTTCACAGGCTTTTAATCGCGAGAAACGGACTCGTAAATCTGCCACAGGTTCCCCCGCCACAAGCCTTTCTCCTTGGGATTCAATATCAGCCCCCATCATAGCCATAGCCTCCAAAATCCCCGTCCGGGTGGGATTAACCCCCACATTTTCGATGGTTATATCCGAACCCGGAACAATAGAAGCCGCCACCAACCAGAAAGCAGCCGAACTGATATCACCAGGGACAATCACAGTTTGACCCTGCAATTTAGCCGGTCCGAACACCGTCACGCTGTTAGTGTCTGGATTCACTGTTAATTGCGCCCCAAAAGCCTTTAGCATTCGTTCCGTGTGATCCCTTGACAAGGCAGGTTCCGTCACGGTTGTAGCCCCTTCTACCATCAATCCAGCCAATAAAATGCAGGACTTGACCTGAGCCGAAGCGATGGGGGAATGATAATGAATCGGTTGGAGTTGTTGGCCACGAACCGCCAGAGGAGCCAAAGAACCCGATCGCCGCCCCCAAATAGTCGCCCCCATTTGGGTGAGAGGTCTAATAACCCTATCCATGGGTCGTTTTACCAGGGAACTGTCGCCTGTGATAGTAAAGAGGCGATCGGGGTGAGAAGCCAAAATCCCCAACATTAACCTCATGGTAGTGCCAGAATTGCCAGCATCAARGACACGGTCGGGTTCCTGTAAATTACCGATACCACAGCCTTTGACCTTAATCTGTTGTGAGTTCAACTCCGAAATTTCTGCCCCCAACCCAGAGAAACACTCAGCCGTGCTGCGAGGATCTGCGCCTAAGAGTAAACCCTCAATGGTGGTAACTCCTTCTGCTAGGGCTCCTAACATTAAAGCGCGGTGGGAGATAGATTTATCCCCAGGAATGGTAAGGCTACCCTGGAGGGATAAACCGGAAGTGGGAGGGTTAATTTTGAGTTTCTGTTGGTTTTCTGTATTTTCTAGGGTGACAACTACAGATGGCATTAGGATAGATGTAGATAAGGATTGATATTCAAATCCTATCGCTTTAGGGGTCCTGAGTTCCCATCAGGACTGAAAATCCTATCAATTAACAAGATATTTTATGCTCACTCATCACCGCAAGCCTGTTAGTCTATCTTGGATTTCTACGGATTTACCACTGCGATCGCAAATTGAGACAGCGGCTACCTTGTACCAAAAAGACAAACAGCAGTTTCATTTTATCCTACAGGAACCAGATCTGTTAGACTATCAATCCGAGAGTCATGGCGATCGAGTCCCCATTGTACCGCCATGTCACCCACCCAGACTCCTGTGGTTGGAAGTGTCCCCCGCTCGTGCCGTCATGACTATGCAGGGGAACAGTAAATTTAGCTATCGTCATCTATGGCAAAAAGGGATGTACGGGCTCAGTCGTTATTATCTTCAGGGTCAGTCGGAGTCTTTACCGAATCAAATTCGCCTGCGAAATTTTACCCGCGACCTAACTTTAGTTGGTTATCCCCTGCCAGAATTTTTGCGACTGGAGTATGAACTTTGGTCGGAAAAATTGCGCCTAGGTAACTATGTTTTACTGCTAAAAATTCACCATTAATTAGTCGATTTCGGAGGACAAGAAACTAGCATTTCCTGGGTTATATTATCATGGCGATCGCCTGCTTGCTGAGTCCTGATTGTGGCTTGGTGCATTTGTTGTTTGGCTTGTTTAAGTTGTTGTCGTCCTTGAAAGCTAACGGGGATAGTTTGTCCGGTTTCCAGCACCTGAGCCGTTTGGGTGAGACCTATGGCTATCTCCCGGAAACTCTGGCTATAACCATTTTGAAAAGTTTGTAATTCCTCGTTGTGAATATCTAGTTTTTCTACTTGGTTAGCGATGCCATCAAGTGCTACGGCTAACTGTTTGGTAGTCGCTATATCGTAGCGATCGCCTTGGGCTGTAATTAAGGAATTACCCCGGTGTACCACATCAATTAGTTTTTCGCATTGCCTAGCTTTTCGCGTATAACAGCCGCCCAAGAAAGTCGTTAACAGCAAGCTGAGTATTAAACACTTACCACGAGATAAAATCATCTGCGATCGTACCCTCCCATTGATGGGATTTGTTGATTAGTTTAACTGATACCTGGCTATTATTTCAAAAAACTACCCCCATGGCAAGACATCATAATGAAAATCACCCGGTTTCTGAGTCGGGGGGGTCAAGAAACCCGGTTTCTTTGAGAAACCCGGTTTCTCAGTCGGGGGGGGTGAAGGCAGCAATTGAGGACTGCTGTCGGAGCCTGACTAGAGTCTAATTAATAATTAGAGACCTCGAAAACAGCTATAAATGACCAGATTTATCTACGACCAATTCACCAAACAATATATCCAGGAACTCTTAAAGCAATTAGGTGCAACTGAAACCAGCAAAACCATGGCTTCAGAAAGGCGAGAAATTGACATCTTTTTCACACCCCGCCCGGAAAATCTCGCCTCGGCTAGTAACCTAGGCTTATTGGGAAGATTAGCCACCACCAGTGAGGTTTTTGAGCCTTTTAGCAATCCTGTTAAACCCAGAGAAATTCGCAGTTGTCTGGTGAAGTTCCTAGATATGAAGGCGCAATGGGAACGCCAAGCCACTCGGGAAAAAAGACGGCTCGCTCCCGGAGAATCACCCCGGTTGTGGATTCTGACCCCCACCGTATCCCCTGCCATCTTAGCAGATTTTGGCGCTACCGTAGACTTGGAAAACTGGATGAGTGGGGTGTACTTTCTCCCCAAGGGACTGGAAAGCGCTATGACAGCTTGTTCATTAAATATGTGTAACAATGAATACCTATAACAACTTGGTGATCAACTAGGGCTAAACTCAATTCCAACTGGATTCACCCATGAGCCGTTATTCTGTTGCTTTTAGGAAAAAAGTGGTCACCGCCTATCAATTAGGCCAAGGCTCAATTAGGCAACTTGCAGAGCAATTTATGATGAGTCCTGCTACTGTTCATAGTTATATCAAAAAAATATCGAGAAACTCAAGATCTAACTCCTCAAAAGCCCGGGCTCAATCGTCCTAGCCAGCTATAATCTTATCGATACTTTATTATTCAGATGGTACAAGATTACCCAGATGGGACAGTTCGACAGTATCGAGAACATCTCCTAAATGAGCTGGATGTTTATGTCAGCGTCGGAGGAATGTGTGAATTCCTCAAAAAAGAAGAACTAACTCTTAAAAAAAAANTTACCGGTCAGAAAAGGTAGCAACGGAAGAAGGTCAACAACAGCGATTTGATTACCGAGAGCGGGTGAGATATACCTCAAAAATGATATTCATTGATGAGACAGCTTTCTGGGTAGGGATGAGTCCCTCTATAGCGAGGAGTAAAAAAGGCAAAAAAGCATGATATTTAATACGATTTTATTAAGGCAAAAAATTACCTTAATTGGAGCCATAAGTATCGAATAATTGGTAGCTAAAAAAGCCATAGAAGGCTCTATGAAAGGTAAAGATTTTCAGGATTTTATTGAACAGGACTTGGTTCCGAGACTGAATCCAGGGGATGTCGTAGTTATGGATAACCTTAATATCCATAAAATGGAGGGCATTGAAGAAATGATCACTGCTACGGGAGCCAGAGTAGAATATTTACCACCCTACTCACCAGATTTCAATCCTATTGAAATGTTGTGGTCAACGGTTAAGTCAGTGGTCAGAATGTTTCCAACACGAGCAATGGAAGCACTAGAACAGTTAATTAAACTGGCTCTAATGCTGATGGAAATACGTTTAAGAACTGGTTTACTAAATGCGGTTACTGTACTAATTAAATATCGAACAAGCTGTAAGACTTCGTGGGCTGATTTGGTGTTGCGGTTGGGCTGGCTGAATCGAGTCGGCAGAGATGGGCGAGGAGATTCTATTTTTGCGTTTTATCATGCCACGTTTCAATGATGGAATGAAACAATTAGGCACTTGGCGATTTCAGAATTGATTAAGGTTCTTGAGAAGTGGCCTAATGAATATTCTCGTAAAGAAGCGGATCAGAATTTAGGTGAAATCGACCCAGGAAATCAAGAAGCAATCACACCTTTTGTCTGGGCCTATTACCTTGATTGATTTTGAAATATTGAGCATAAAACACTCGATATTTCAAAATTCTTTTTCATATTAGTAGTTGGTTTTAGATATTTGTTTATTGAATTAAAATCTTGCCATACAAAAGGCTGATCTAGTTGATTTTTTGCTGTAATTGATTTATAATATGCTGTACTTGATTTAATGACAAATCAAGAGTTTCTGAAATTTGTGGGGCTGTCAAACCTATTTTTATTAATTTAGGGATAGTCTTTAATTTAGTTTCAAGTTGAATATCCTTAATCATCGAATTATCAGTTTGTGTTGTTTGATGATTTGAATCAGGAGTAAATAAATCAGATTCTTCTAATTCCCCCTTTTCTGAATTAGAGCAAAGATTCAAATGACCAATTTGAACTGGATTGACTAACATAGAGTTAGAATTGGCAATTCCCAACCGTTCAACTGTAGCACAAAAATTAGACTTAT
>NZ_PKGG01000033.1:0-34142 GCF_046480465.1 Arthrospira sp. PCC 8006 | reverse complement strand
CCCGGAAAACCGCCCCGAAACCGCCCGGAAAACCCCCCCGAAACCCACCCCGTTAGACCCGCCCCCGAAACCAGCCCCGAAAACCGCCTTGGGTGAGGGAGAGATAATGATGGATGATTTATAAATCCAATAAACCATAGCGTTTTTGTAGTTGTAATAACTTCACCCTAGCCTCTCCTGCATTGTCTGCAATATCAGCAAACTCCATAAACCGTATCAACTCTTTTTTTAACAAATTGCGTTCAACATCTAACGTATTTCTGCCCAAGTCTGGCGGTAAAACAATCATATCAAAAACCGTCGCCCTTTCCTTTCCGGGATGAGGTCTAAGAACCCGTCCTCGACGTTGAATAAATTGGCGGGGGTTGCTGCTACTTGCCAGAATTACCGCATGACGAATAGCTGGAATATCTACCCCTTCATCAAGACAGCGAATAGCTACCAAACCCTGTAGTTGTCCCGCTTCAAATTGTTGCCGCAATTCTTCCCTTTTTGCCATAGGAGTAGCGGCGGTATAGGTATTAACACGATAGCCCAATTCTGACCCCAATAAAAAGACGATCGCTTCTAGTTGTCGGTCAAAGCGAGTGCCTTTTTCCGTGATACCATCCCCACAATAAAATAGCGTGTGGCTGGTCTGTAAACGATTACTCATTAACTGTCTGAGGGCGTTAACCTTATTATTAGCAGCCCCAATTATTCTTGCCCTTTGCATCAATAGCGCCGTGATATTTTCGTTAGTTTCCCACTCCTTCTCATTGTCCATTAAAGCCCAACCAATGCGAGTAGTTAGGCGGGAATAAATCAGAGTTTCAGCCGGCGTTAATTCTACCAAAATCGGATAGTATAAATAATGAACTAACGCCCCTTGGCGGATAGCTTCAGCCAGCGTAAGTTCCGGTTGTAAAACCGGACCAAAATACTCCATTAAAGCATTTGTCCCCTGGTCATCAAAATGACGTTCTGGGGTAGCAGAAAGTGCTAGACGTAAACCTATATGTCGTGGTAAACTAGCTTCTAGGCGAGGCGCTCCTAAGTTGTGGGCTTCGTCGCCGATAATCAAAGTTTTGGCGGGGAAATACCGCAGTTGAGACTGAAAGCTATCGGAAATTAGCGTGGCGTTAGTCGTGATGACTGCGAGAAACGGGAGATGACCCGAACCTATGTTATAAAGGGACGTAGATAGGTGTTTTTGCCAATTGTGGACGCTTTCAAAAGCCAGTAGCGGAGTCATCCCAAATTTCTGAGCTTCCCGTCCCCACTGAGTAACTAGGTGGCGATAGGGACAGATAACTAAAACAACTTGTAAGCCAATTTTATGATATAATTCAGAGGCGATCGCTAAGGCTGTGATAGTCTTACCCGTACCCGTTGCCATTTTCAGCGTTCCCCGTCCCCGGTTCCCAAACCATTGGGATACCGCCTGACGTTGGTAGTGTCTCAGGTGTATTTGTGGGGGAATGACAGGGATACCAGGTAGACTCACCGCTGAAACACAAGCCCTATATAAAAATCAAAAATCACCCATCAAAAATCAATCATGATCTGATTCCCAGTCCGGACAGGAGTCACCCTCCACACCTAATGGGTGCATTCCACAAACTAACAAATTCCCGCCGTAGATTTTACCATGATAGTGATTACATCCACGACAGGCTGGGTTTTGGGTGGCGCTGGGGTGAACATAGGTGACAAAGGGATCAAAAGTTTCCTCTTCCTCAATACCATCTAGTTCCAAATCTAAGTATATATCCAGAATCGGCTCAAAGATATCATTTAAAAACTGGTCTAAGTCGGGAACCAACTTATTTTGGACTTCCTCAGCAATTTCTTCGGAAAATTGAGTCAGGTCATCCATGATATGATTAAACTCTTCCGTCGCATCTATAAAAAACTTTTCCACCTCAATAACTGCGGCTTCTATACTCTTAACCAACTCATTAGACCAATCTTCCATTAGGCTTTAGGGGCTAACTGCTTCAATATTTGACACTCCCTTTGCTGAAAGCGAGGGACTCTTGAGGTAATTATAGCCCTTTTTGGTTTCCCATACTCAGGTCTTACAGGATTATGTGCAAAGGATAAACCAATCTTATCTTACGCAGAGCGATCGCACTCCTCGATCAATTAAATCAATCATTTTCCAAATTACGCAACTCATCCTTGAGTTTATCAACCTGATCGCGCAAGTCTTCAATTGCATCATCACCCGCTGGGGCTTCTTCCTCATCATCAATAATTTCGATGCGGCGAGGTTGCGCCGACTGAGGTGGTGTAGGATTATAATCAGCGCCTGGTTCTTGTGCTTGTCGGATAGCATCGTCAACAAAACGGCGGGCTTCTTCCGTCGTCATTTCGCCACGTTTCACCAGTTCATCTGCTAATTTTTGGGCTTCTACCTGTAACTCAGCCAGTTTATTCCCCGCCTTTTCCCCGGCGTAGGAAGCCAAACCAACCCCAAGGTAAACTGCTTTTTGGACTAAATCTCCAAAACCGGGCATAGGGAAAAACTCTCCAGGCAATAATTTAGGGGAAGTTAAAAATGGGAGTGACCCGGATTCCACGCCTATCAGAAGCATCCCGTGTTGCTGCTACCTTCCGGTCCTGACAAGATTTAGGCGTTCTGACCGCATAGGTCCAGGCCACAAAAATCATTATAACACAGAAATTCACGGTGCAACCACACACCACTCAAAAATTTCGTAGGTCACGCAATTATTAACCACCAGAGGGTCATCAGCGACAATAGCTTGAGCGGCGGCCATAGACTCAGCCTCAAAAAGCAACATTCCGCCGCCTTTCCTTCCCCAATAGCCACTGCGCGCTTGATGTCCTTTAGCAGCCAACTGCTTGACATACTCGATATGGGCGGGGACATATTGATCAAAAACCGCCTTTTCGACAATTCCGGTTTCAATTTTGGCAAACCAAGGCATAATCGTGATTAATCTAATGTCTTAATAGTTAACACTTGGGGCGGACTCGCGTCTGGGGGATACAGAAAGTCAAATTCCACCTGTCGCCGTGTTCGGGGTTGAATGTCTAATTCAATCAAAGGTTCCCCCTGTTGTCCTCGGTTTTGGACTAGGTGAAAGTATCGGCTAACTGTAGTTCCCGAATCATCAGTATAGCGGAAACGCACCGTTCCTCGGAAAAATACCCGGCTGGGAGGTTCCTCGAAAAATTGCACTCCCCCGTCTGTTAGTTCATTACTTTTTAGGGGGGTTTCCATGGTGAGGACTACAGTTTTAGGGGTATTGGTGGGATTAGATAAGTCTAGGGTTAGGCTATATTGAATGCCATAGTTGCCATGGGCTTGATAGGCGGTATCCTCATAACGAACTACCATGGGGGCGCTTTGGTTTTGGTTGGTTCCTAATTTACCCCCAGGTAGGGAACTGAAAATATAGGAAATGGCTTGACCGGGTTCGGGAATGGTCAGGTTGGTTATCTCGGCTTTCCAGACTGAACCTAGGGCGACTCCAGCAACTCGACCATAAATGATTCTCTCTGGACTATTCGGGGGTGTGGGCGCTAGGTCGCGGGGGGTGACTAGAGAACCATTGTGTAATAATTCTACCCATGATTCTAGGGCGGGGCTAGATTCGCTACCGTCGGGGTTTTGAATGGCAAATTGAGCTAGACTAGCTATATGCACTGTACCGCTACTCTGGAGGCGCATAAGAAGCGATCGCCCATTGAGAGGCGGTTCTAATGTTTTTACCGGAATAGGGGCTTTAAAGACCATCT
Organism: Arthrospira sp. PCC 8006; assembly: GCF_046480465.1. NCBI lineage: Bacteria > Bacillati > Cyanobacteriota > Cyanophyceae > Oscillatoriales > Microcoleaceae > Arthrospira > Arthrospira sp. PCC 8006. The sequence goes on along the minus strand of NZ_PKGG01000033.1, from coordinate 30,392 downwards.
GAAACTGCTGTGGTGGAATGATTACTTGGTCGGGTGGTGATGACTGTTGCCTTCCTCGCAAAATCTCTCCCATAACTCGACTTCCTGGACCTGCAAATACTGTCCCATCATTGTTGTCTAATACGGGAGGTAAGGGGATAAAGGGTGCGTCTGGTTGGCTGAGATAGCTGGCGGCTTGTAATATCTCTAGGGTGACGGGTTCGCTGGTGGGGTTGTAAGCTAATAAGCCTAGATATAGGGTGCGTAAGTCTTCGGGGTTGGTGGGTCTGGCGATATGATGGGCAAAAATGTCGAACCTACCGTCAAAGGGAAAGTTAAGATGGGCATTGGTTTGGGTTTTACCTTGGGGGGGAAAGGTTGATAGTAAGATACCTTCGACTGGTACAACTTCCGGGCTATTGCTATTGAAAACTGGAATATTATCTAGTTGACCGGGAAGGGGACGCACTTCTTGGGGTCGGGTGATGACTACTGGCGGCGGGGGGGTGACTGAGAGGATTAGGGGGGCGATCGCTAGTGGTAGCATAGAGTGGTGATAATCTGGATAATTGGGACTGTTAACTTATGGATTATACTGATTGTAAAATGTTTTGTGCATGGTAGGATACTTTTTTCGGTAAGTCTAGGGCTGCTAATATTCGCGCTATGGTAGGACTATGGTAGGATTATGAATGGCGATCGCTTAAATCGGAAATCTTTAAATGTTACACCTTTACGACTACAAGGATTAGTGGATCGGTCTATTGATGTGTTAGAGTCTCTGTTACAAGACCGGGAAGTTTCCCCTTTAGACCGGGCGGCGATCGCTTTAAAAATTCTGGAAGCGACGGGGGTTAATGTCCGTCAAACTTTACCATCTGTTAATGTGAATCTCCCCGACTCTCCCCTAGTTTTGGGTGGTTATGTTCAGATGGAAAATTTCTTGTCTCCCTCGGAAAATAAACAGGCTTTAGAAATAGCGATCGCTTCCGCTGACCAATTTGTGGCATCCACAACTACAACCGGGGCGGTTAACTATCGAGAATCATCGATTTTATATGCTACCAAGTTCCCCGAATACTATCAATTTATGAAACATCGCATTTTAGACACTTTACCGCAGGTATTATCTCAGTTGAAACATCCCCCTTTTACCGTCACAGAAGTGGAAATGCAGCTAACCGCCCACCATAATGGTGGATATTATAAGATTCATAATGACTCTAGTAGTGCCAAAACCAAAACTCGCACCATCACTTATGTCTATTATTTTTATGACCAACCCAAAGCCTTTACCGGCGGACAACTGCGACTTTATGAAACCGAGTTACGCAATGGTGTCGCCTACAACAAAGAGACCTTTAAGACTATTGAACCCATTAATAATAGTATCGTGTTTTTTGATAGCCGTTGCAAACACGAGGTAATGCCAGTTAGTTGCGATTCCCCTAACTTTAAAGATGGTCGTTTTACCCTAAATGGCTGGCTGCGACGGGCGGAAGACTAACACATCAAAAACCTGGTTAAGTTTGTGTATAAAATAGTTGAGTAATTCCAGATTAATTAGCAGTTCATTAATTCCCAGTAAGTCGGAGGATTAAATAAGTTGTGAATCACGATATTGTCCCTATCAAAAATAAGGCGATCGCCTCGGAAACAGCCCTAGAAAATTTATTGTCTGATTCCCTGGATTTAGTCCAAAATGCCCTAAATAATTCCGAACTATCTCTATCCGCAAGAGTCGAAATAGCTTTAAAAGTTTTGGATCTCTCCGGTGTCTATCATCAATTAAACCGCCCCGCAAATCCTAATGATTATCCCGCAGTTGCTGAGAGTCCCGCCACAGACACCCCCAAGCTATTAGAAGCTAACTTTATCCAGATTGACAACTTTTTATCACCCGAAGAACAAGCAGAAACCTTTAAGATAGCCTTCCAAAATCATGATAAGTTTTTCCCGTCTGGAGTCGCCAACAAGGAAGAAAACACCCGCAAATCTTCAGTTTTACTGGTGCAAAACTTTGATGAATACTACAACCAAATCAGACATAAAATTCTGCAAATTAGACCCAAAATCTTAGCTCAACTCAACTTACCGACTTTTTTGGTTTCCTGGGTGGAAATGCAAATGACAGCCCATAACCATGGAGATTATTATTATATCCATCAAGACATGGATGGCGAAAAAATTGCCAATCGAGTTTTAACATACGTCTACTATTTCTATGAACAGCCAAAACCCTTCTATGGGGGGGATTTAAGGATTTATCCTACCTACATCAACGGTGATAGTTATACCATTGGTGAACAGTTTGTTACGGTGGAACCTCGCCATAACAGCATCATCTTTTTTGATAGTCGCATGAAACACGAAGTTCTCCCGGTTTTCTGTCCTTCTGGGAGGTTCGAGGATAGCCGATTTACTATTAATGGCTGGATTCACCGTTAAAATAACCCTATAGGGGGGTTGACAAGCCACGGAAACTAATGTAAAATATTGACATACTTTTTCATAATAAGAAATTTGTTAAAAAAATAAAATTGTCAAGATTCCCATTATCTAAAATAATACCAGAAGTCAAAGCCAAAAGCAACCCACCCACCCCAAAAAAAATTTTTTGCAACATTTCTTAACATTTCGTTACAAAAGTAAAATTCACGATGCGATCGCCTGAGAGAAAGTTATGGTAGGGGCGGGTTCCGCCGTAGCCTGTTCGGTTCACAGAGGTTAGCKTAGTAAACCCGCCCCAGAACCCACCCGATAACCAGCACCACGYCATGGTAGGGGCGGGTTCCGCCGTAGCCTGTTCGGTTCACAGGGGTTAGCCTAGTAAACCCGCCCCAGAACCCACCCGATAACCAGCACCACGCCATGGTAGGGGCGGGTTCCGCCGTAGCCTGTTCGGTTCACAGAGGTTAGCTTAGTAAACCCGCCCCAGAACCCACCCGACAACCAGCACCACGCCATGGTAGGGGCGGGTTCCGCCGTAGCCTGTTCGGTTCACAGAGGTTAGCTTAGTAAACCCGCCCCAGAACCCACCCGACAACCCACCCGACAACCCGCCCGATAATGCGCCCGATAATGCGATCGCCTTCCCAGGCCACAATCAAAAATCGACATAGCAGGTTGTCACAATTTAAGATTAAAATGTGAGATACTTCTTAACATTGTCTTAGCGCCCATCCGACAATTATCTCAAATCACCGTGATTGATCTCGAGTGTTTTCCCTATAGTGTTGGACACGAAGATGATGGGGTGTGTTTGTTGTTACGCATGGGACCCCATCACGTTTTGCTTGATTGTGGTTTGCGCGATATTTCGCCGCTGCTAAAATCTTCCGAAGGATGTGTAGCTGACTTGGTGATTTGCTCCCATGCTCATGCCGATCATGTTAGGGGTTTGTTGGCACTACATGAAAGCTGTCCAGACTTACCAATTTATGCCAGTGATGTTACTAGCCAATTGTTACCCCTCAACTGGCCAGAGCAATTGTCATCAGGGCAAATTCCGCAATTTTGCCAACCCCTACCGCTGCGAACAGAAGTCCGACTGAAGGAAGGACTAAGCATCACCCTATTTCCGGCCGGCCACCTGCCGGGTGCGACTTGTATGCTGCTGAAATATAATGCACCCCATCGCACCTATAAGCTATTTTATACGGGGGATTTTTTCCTATCAAATTCTCGATTAGTGGAGGGTCTACCCCTAGGGGAACTGCGGGGACTCAGGCCGGATGTGCTAATTTTAGAAGGGAGCTATGGAACTGCACGCTATCCCCACCGCCGTCAACTAGAAAACCAACTAGCGGAAAGGATTTATCGAGCGATCGCCTCTGGTTATTCTGTAATAATTCCCACCCCAGCATTAGGGTTAGGCCAGGAATTATTAATGCTACTGCGTTCCCACCACTACTTCACAGGTAGGGATATTGACATTTGGGTTGATGGTCAAGTACAAACTGGGTGCGATATATATTTAGAGCTGCTACCGCACTTCCCAGCTAATATACAGAACTTTGCCCAGCATCAGCCACTATTTTGGGATGAGCGAATTAAGCCTCGTGTGCGTCGCCTCTCCCCAGAATTGTTGCCAGAACTGGAGCAATGCCCCTCTATTGTGATTGTAGATGACGGGACGGATATTGAACAGTATTTGCGCTATCGTCCTCGGTTGTGGACGTTATTTTTATCAGAAACTCCCGGACACACCAGAGAAATATCGGCCTTGGTAAATTCTGGGGAAATTTTGTTAGAAAGCTATTTTCTGGCGGAACATTGCGACGGCCCAGGAACTACCCAACTGATTCATAACCTGCGACCCCAGCACGTGATTTTTGTGCATGGTTCCCCCATTTATCTAGCGGATTTAACCAATTTAGACGAACTGCGGAACCGCTACCAATTGCATTACCCAGCAGCAGGCGCACAGGTTCAATTACCGATTGGGGAGACTTTTATACAACCGACCCTCCCAGAAACCCATTATCAGGGGGAGTTAACGGAGTCGGCTACGGAGTTAAATATTACCTTACCCAATACTTTGTCTGTTGATCCACGGTGGTCTACCTTTGCAGATACGGGAATTGTGGAGGCTAGATGGCAGGGGGAAGAGTTAGTTTTGCGGGGAATTTCCCAGCGAGAATTTCTCAGCAGTCAGAGCGATCGCACTATGCCATCAGACTTAGACTGTTGTGGGAATTGCCAATATTACCGAAGCGGGCGTTGTTGGAACCCAGTTTCGGCTTTATATGGCTTTAAAGTCACCCCAGAGGGTTACTGTCCCGTGTTTGAGCCTTTAGCTCACCGAGACGAGTAACATCAGGGATTATTCGCGATCGGAGTCGGTGGAAGGGTTACGCAGTTGCTCGGCTTCTGGACATTCATCAGATACCTGTAGCTCGAAATAGCCACGGGGAACTGATGCCAACTTTTGACTAATAGATCCGATACTCTCGAGGCGCACGATTTCTTCCCAAGAAGACACTTCGTCATCTTCTTCTGTTTCGTAGCGCAGCGTGACCAAATCTCCCTCGATATCAAGAATATGGGCTCTTTCGATCCACCTTTGTTGGTCCCGCAAAAAGATGCAGACTTCGCGGCCATCACAACAAAGTTGATAGATCTTGCGATGTAGCATTTTTAACTTAATCCTGAGAAGTTCGCTGGCTAGGTCAAGTCGCCCTATGAAGGCGTTGGTCTGATTTGGATGATTGTAAGTCACCCATGGGGGCTTATTGTAGCTGATATCTGACTGAATCGCATCTGTTAATTTTATTAATAGCGCGTCATTGCTTATTATTATACAGTGTGATCACAAATTTCGGTATCACTCCGATCCAGGCGGAGGCAGGAAGTTATTAATATAGCCGGAAAGATATCTCAACTATGGTTTACGCACAAAGTCTATCCCAACCCACAGTATTTGACCTCGCGCGATCGGGTGATTTCAGGGCGATCGGCTATCTGATTAATAGCTACCTAGCACCCCAGGGGATACAGGCGCGAGTTATCCCCGATCGCAAAGGGTGTTTACAGGTGCTGGTAGAGTTTCAACAAGAACCGATCGCCGAGAGAATTGTTAAATATATTTGTCATGTCCTTTGGAAGCTGAACTCTCCCCAGGTGCTGGGGGTGAGAATTGCCGGTCGCTTCATGGGTCAACCAGATATCCTGTGGAACCAGTCGGTTCGCATTGTCACACCCGCCGCCCGTCAACGTTCCCAGAGACGAAAGGGGAGCAGGAGCAGCCTGGACTTTAAAACCCTGCGGACTTTGCTGCTAATGACCTCAGTAACGGCTACTTTAGTTCTGGGATGTTGGGTTAGTTACTATGAGGTAATTGGTCGGGATGCTCGAGCCATGACTTCTTCCCGTGGAGGCGGGTGGCGACAGTCGAATCAGGTGGTTATGACATCTCCCCCGGTGACTAGACCTAATCAGGTGCGGGCGGCTTTGGAAACTGTCCCGGTGATTCAACATGAGGCTGTGTTAAATCCAGAGGACCCAACCGTAACATTAATGTTTGGGGGAGATGTTAACCTGGCAGGTTCCTTTGCTCAGAAAGTTGGTGACAATTATAGCTGGGCTTTTTCAGAACTACAGGAATATCGGGATGCGGATCTAGCGATGGTGAATTTAGAAAATCCTTTGACTAGAGCGACCCTGGCTCGACCTAATCGACAATTTAATTTTAAAGCTGATCCAGAAGCGGTTAAGGTATTAACAGAAGGTGGCATCGATCTGGTCAATTTAGCCAATAACCATATCATGGATTACGAAGAAGCGGGACTGGTGGAAACTCTGGAAACCTTGCAGCAAGCCGGTATTCATGCGATCGGAGCGGGACGAGATATCATGGAAGCGCGACGACCGAAAATTATCGAGGTAAGAGGACAGCGTATCGCTTATTTCGGCTATTATGATGCTGATTTTAATGCAGCCGGGGAAAATCGGGCGGGAACTAACTCTCGTGATCATGAACGGATCGCGGCAGATATTCAGGCTGTGCGTGATCAGGTAGACTGGGTGATTGTTAATTATCACTGGGGAGTTGAACTTTCTGATTATCCGGGAGATTGGCAAATTGATTTGGGTCGCTATACCATTGACCAGGGAGCAGATGTGGTGATTGGACATCATCCCCAGGTTCTTCAGGGTGCAGAGATATATAAGGGTAGACCAATTGTTTATTCCCTGGGAAATTTCATTTTTGGTGGTAACAGTCGCAGTGATTACGATACAGCTATTTTAAGGGTTTCACTAAAGCAAAATCGGAAAATGAAAGTGGAGTTTTTGCCGGTTGAGGTGCGAGGATATCAGGCTCGTGTGATGGAAGGGGAAAGCGCTAAGGCGACTTTGCGCCATATTGAGCGGATTTCCCGGATTTTTGAGCAGCCGATGCCCTACCAGGTGATCCTGAAGGCTCGTTCTACTGAGCCAGCCTTGAGTGATGCTATAACTACTCCTGAAGTACATCAGGAAAGTTTGTCGCCTGGGTTGTCGGAGAATGAAGGGTCAACTACTATGTTAGATGATGCTCCTAGTGAATCCTCAGTTACTGCTGATGAGCCGACAACTACATGGGAGGAAACTTCTGGTCCGTCTGAGCAGTTGCGGCCTTTTATCAAAACTCCTTTTATTACGGAACCTTTTATTTCTCCCCCTCAACCTGAAGCTAGAACTTCAGAAGGCAGTTACAATAATTCTAAGTCGGAAATTTCCTTTGATGTATCAACAGGGTCTCACCACAAACCTAAAGATGATCAGTCTATGACTAACAACAATAGGGTTTCTGCTGAAGGTTCTGTGAACGCTCATGGTGGTGAGGCTATTCGTCTTCCTGAAATAGGGTGTCAGAGGTGTATTGGTCAGGATGTCAAACTTTCAACAATGTAAGCGTGCGTCACCAATTATCATTGGTTCTGTTTCATGCAAATTATCACCGCGTGACGGCACCCTACAAACTCCACTAAATTCCTAAGGAAGAATAAATTACTGTGTTTGCGATCGCACTTAACCAAAAACAATATAAGACCTATACCCTATGTGACCACAAGGCTGAGTCTATTGTGGAGGTAGTACCGGAAAGGGGTGGGTTAATTACTCGCTGGTCAGTTCAAGGTGAAGAACTGCTATATATGGATGAGGAAAGGTTTGCTGACCCCAGTTTGACAGTCCGGGGTGGTATTCCGATTCTGTTCCCCATCTGTGGGAATTTACCCGATAATAGTTATACCTACCAAAACCGGGAATATGGGCTCAAACAACATGGCTTTGCTCGTGATTTACCCTGGACGGTGCGAAAACAGGACCAAACTAACGCCGCCTCAATTACGGTAGGGTTGACTAGCAATGATGAAACGCGATCGCTATATCCCTTTGACTTTGAATTAGAGTTTACCTATACCCTCAAGGGAAACGGGCTAGAGATTTTTCAGCGTTACACTAATCTATCCGGGTTAGTGAACAGTATGCCCCCTGAGTCCATGCCTTTTTCMACCGGTTTACATCCTTATTTCTGGGTCCCAGATAAAAGTCAACTGCGTTTTCACATTCCAGCCATGCAGTATTGGGACCAACGGACTGAGAGTCTCCAGGATTTTCGAGGTTACTTTGATCCTAATGTCGAGGAAATCGATGGCATTTTTGGGCCTTTGACCGGGTTAGGAGCGACCATGACTGATTTAAGTCGCAATTTAAGATTATGTCTGAACTACAGTGCAGCTTATTCCCGTGTAGTCTTTTGGACAGTGAGGGGCAAGGATTATGTTTGTCTGGAACCTTGGAGTGCGCCCAGAAACGCTATGAATACCGGACAACTGCTAACTCACCTAAAGCCTGGAACCAGTTGTGAGATGGTAGTTTACCTTATGGCAACTTTTTTATAAAAAATGTTTGACAACCAAAATTAGCTATGCTACTATAGAAAACTGTGTGAGATTAGAGAAATAACTCACTAGGGTCGCTAACTCAATGGTAGAGTACTCGGCTTTTAACCGATTAGTTCCGGGTTCGAGTCCCGGGCGACCCATTTTCACTTTGTTTTTAGTGATAAATGTGCAATTAGTGAACATAACTTGATACAATTAGCCATAAATCGTAAAATTGTTTTAAGATTGTTTTAATCAAAACCATCTTAGAGATTAAGAAGACTTAGGAGGAGACTTTATGGCGATAGTACCGATGCGGTTGCTGCTGGATCATGCTGCTGAGAATGATTATGGCATCCCAGCCTACAACGTTAACAACATGGAGCAGATCCAATCGATCATGCAAGCTGCCCATGAAACCAACAGCCCTGTGATCCTGCAAGCATCTCGTGGTGCTCGCTCTTATGCTGGTGAAAACTTCCTGCGCCACCTGATCCTGGCGGCGGTGGAAACCTATCCTCATATCCCTGTGGCTATGCACCAGGATCATGGAAATTCCCCCGCCACTTGCTACTCTGCAATGCGTCATGGCTTTACCAGTGTAATGATGGATGGGTCTCTGGAAGCCGATGCCAAGACCCCCTCTGATTTCGAGTACAATGTGCGGGTAACTGCTGAGGTGGTTAATGTAGCTCACTCGATTGGTGTGAGTGTAGAAGGGGAACTGGGTTGCTTGGGTTCTCTGGAAACTGGTATGGGTGATAAGGAAGATGGTCACGGCGCGGAAGGTGTCCTGACTCGCGACCAGTTGCTGACCGACCCAGATCAAGCGGTTGAATTTGTAGAACGTACTCAGGTTGATGCTTTGGCTGTGGCCATTGGAACTAGCCACGGTGCTTATAAGTTCTCCCGTAAACCGACTGGGGAAATTTTGGCGATCAGCCGCATTGAAGAAATCCACAGCCGTTTACCAAATACCCACTTGGTGATGCACGGTTCTTCTTCTGTTCCCGAAGATCTGATTGCTTTGATCAACCAGTATGGTGGTCAAATTCCTGAAACTTACGGTGTTCCGGTTGAAGAAATCCAGAAAGGTATCAAGAGTGGTGTTCGGAAAGTGAACATTGATACTGACAACCGTTTGGCGATTACTGCTGCTATTCGTGAAGCTGCGGCTAAAGATCCTTCTAACTTTGACCCCCGCCACTTCATGAAGCCTTCTATCAAGTATATGCAGAAGGTTTGTGCCGATCGCTATCAACAGTTCGGAACTGCTGGTAATGCTGACAAGATTAAAGTTCAAACTCTCGACGAGTTCGCTGCTAAATATGCTAGTGGTGCTTTGAGTGCAACTTCTAAAAAAGCTGTAGCTGTGTAGTTAAAAGTTTCTGTTGACTCAGAGGTTGGTTTTTAACTAATTAATTGAACCCGGTTTTACGCCGGGTTTTATTTTTTAAGGGTAAATTTGTGGATAATTTTCTGGGTCTACAAAATTACCATCACAATCAGACTTTTCTCGATATTCGATCGCCTTAAAATCGACTTGATCCCATTGATATTTAGCAAAAGATCCACAATCTCCTATACCGCGATATTTGGTAAAGACAGTTAAAACACCCTGAACAGGCTCATAATCAACTAAACCGACGACCTCATCCATCTGAGTTTCTACCCTTTGACCACTAGAGTTAATTTCAAACTTAGGTAATTTAACGCGCCAAACATTAACGCCCTGATTAGTTTCTCGATAAACAAAGAAATTATAATTATTTTGATAAGCTGCCTGAAAGCAGAGTAATTGTACCAAATAGCCCTGAGTTCCCAAAGGATAAGCAAAGGAACCGACTTGAAAGGGGAAAGAATTACCACCGGGACAAATATTTAATTGCTGAGAATTGCTGTAAAAATACTGCATGATGGGCTCAGGAACCCTAAAAAAAGGATCACCTTGATCAAGTTCTTCGTCACTGGGTTGGGGAGTAACTTGATCAGGTTGAGGGGAGGGAGTCTGAGATAATAGATCAGTTCTGGCGCGGGCGGAGAGAATGCTGCCATAGTGGAAGAATAAGCAGGCGATCGCCAGAGATAGGGCTAATTTTCGCATATTTTTGATATAGAGGTGAGTAGGTACTCTGGGTATACATCAACAGGAGGCACAAACCAGAGAATTTTGAATGTGATAGCCGGAACTAGCCAAATTATGGGCAGATTTTTGTTAAATTAGCAGAAATGCACTTACTCTGTATATTGAGGATACTTTACTGGTGGTAGCAAACAAGCCGATATCCTTCAGCGATCGCCAAAATATGGACAACGACATTTTATCAAACGCCATTTTATTAAAGGTAAAGCGACTCACAGCGGCCAGCGGTCAAATGAGTTTACCCTGTATCCCGTCCATGATAGACGAATACATGGACCAGTTTGATCGAATTTTAAAATCCCTAGGACAGCAATTCACCCAGGAAGAAATGACAGCCCTGCGGGAATTGGTAGCGCGGAAACTAGCAGAAGGCTACAATCAATCACCCCATTCTCGGATAATTTTTAAATACGAACCGCCAGACCCCACCCAAGGGCTGACCAGCGGCTTAAAATTAAGCGTATTGACAGAAATTCTATCAGTGGAACAGAAGTATCAACGGTGGCTAACCAGTCGCCAGGGACCGTTATTTGGCTCTCATGCTGACGCTAAACTGATGGATGTGGTAAAAGAGTTTAACCCGCCCTCTAGCGCCCCCATTCTTGACGTAGGGGCTGGGGTAGGTCGCAATACTTTAGCTTTAGCGAGGCGGGGACATCCTGTAGATGCGGTAGAATTAACTCCAGAATTTGCCCAAATTATCGCTAAGGAAGCCCAGGAAAACCAATTGCGGGTGCGGGTTATCCAAAGTAATATTTTGAATCCATCTCTACAATTACCGCAGAAAAGCTATCAATTGGTGTTGGTGTCGGAGGTGATTTCCCATTTTCGGAATAACCAGGACGTGCGAATCCTGTTAGGGAGAATGTGTAATGCTATTAAACCGGGGGGGCTGTTGTTGTTTAATACATTTTTAACAGATCCAGGTTATGAACCTGATAACCGGGCGCGGGAACTTTCCCAGGTGCAATGGTCTTATTTAATCACGCGATCGGAGTTCAATTCGATCATGGCCGGTTTACCATTAGAGATATTATCCGATGAGTCGGTGTATGAGTATGAGCGATCGCACCTCCCCTCCGAATCCTGGCCCCCAACGGGTTGGTTTGAAAATTGGAGTCAGGGTAGAGATGTCTTTCCGATAAATAACCCTCCCATATCATTGCGATGGATACTCTGTCGGGTGAATTAAGTTTTAAGTAAAACAACTTACCGATTCAGGAATTATGTTAAAGGGAAAAGTTACCCAAGTTTCGCTGTATGTTGTGGCTGCTGTGGCAGCATTGTTCGTGGGAATATTTTTCCCGATGATGCAATTACAAAGAATGTGGTCTTCTCGGACAGGGGAAATGCCGGAAGTTTCCCAGCCTTCAGAAACTGTGATGAGTTTAGCGGTGTTGTCTCCAGAGTCGCGCCGCCTGGAATTAACAGAAATTACCACCAGTAGAACTACCTCAGAAAATCGCGATCGCGCTAGATTCTTACTGGCGGCGGATTTATTAGAAGCCGGACAGCCAGAAGAAGCCTTAGAACAATTAGATAGATTAGAGAGGAGTTATCGTGTCTTAGCGGGTCATATCCTGAAAATGCGGGCTTTGGCTTATCAACAGCTTGGAGATACGGCTAAAGCCTCACTATCATGGAAGGCTTTGGTAGATGGCCACCCAGAAGATCCGGTAGTGGTAATGGGTTTATATGCTTTAGGGGAAACTAATCGGGAATATTGGGATAGGGCGATCGCCGAATTTCCCGCCCACCCACAGACCGTAGAAATTGCCAGAACCCTACTGAGAGAGAATCCCGATCAATTCCCATTATTGCTATTAATTGCCGAACATGGTATTCATTTACCCGAATATGGCACTTATTTAGCCAAGTTAACCCAGAATTATCAACAACAACTTACCCCAGAGGATTGGGAAAATATTGGCTTTGGCTATTGGGAGAAGATGGATTATGGTCGAGGGGCGATCGCCTATTCCAAAGCCCCCAAAACCCCCAGAAATATGTATCGACACGCCAGGGGGTTATGGTTAGGTGGCAAAATTCCCGAATCTCGTCGGGCTTATCAAGAGTTAATTGCCGCATTCCCCACCCAAACAGATCCTGGGGGCGAAGACGCTGGCTTAGGAAGAATTAGACTGGCGCGGTTAGTCGAGCCCAGAGAAGCCCTACCCCTGCTTAATCAAGTAGTAGAGAATTTCCCTAATCACGCCGCCGAAGCCGTATTAGACCGCGCCAATGTCCTCGATAAACTCGGGTCTACTGAAACAGCCTCTCAGAGTCGTCAGTTATTGCTCAGTCAATATAGTGATTCCGAAGCGGCCGCGCAATTGCGTTGGACTCTCGCCCAACAGGGTGCAACGGCGGGAAGACTTGATATTGCTTCAGAATGGGCGCGACAGTTAGTTAACAAAAACCCCGATAGTGAGTTAGCGCCACAAGCTACCTTTATGTTGGGAAGGTGGGCGAGACAGCAGGGGAATTCCCAAGATGCTACCAAAGCCTTTGAATATCTGTTAGCCAGATATCCCGAATCTTATTATGCTTGGCGCGCCGCCGTGTTTTTGGGTTGGCCAGTGGGAGATTTTACCACTGTGCGCCCCCTGTCTCCCCATGTAGAACACTTGGAACAGTTACCTATTCCCTTAGCCGGTTCCGAGGCCGTAAGAGAATTATATCGCTTAGGGCGCGGTCAGGATGCCTGGAGTTTGTGGCAGGTAGAATTTAGTAATTATCGTCAGCAGCCTTCTGTCGCCCAACAATATACTGATGGTTTAATGCGAATTGCCGTAGGTGACAACTTAGATGGACTGTGGATGATTTCCAGCCTTAGCCGTCGGAATGACCCCGAAGAACATCAGGAATATCTGGCTTTAAAGCAAAAACCTGGTTATTGGGAGTCTTTATATCCTTTTCCTTTCCTAGAAACTATTGTGAGTTGGTCAAATAAACGCCAACTAAATCCAGTCTTGGTTACCGCCCTAATTCGCCAGGAGTCGCGGTTTATGCCTTCAATTAAGTCAGTGGTAGGGGCGACTGGATTAATGCAGGTCATGCCGGAAACTGGGGCGGAAGTAGCTCAGAAAATTCAACTGACTAACTATTCTTTAGAAGATGTTGAAGATAATGTTAATTTGGGGACTTATTACTTTGATTTTACCCACCGAGAATATAACAATAATTCACTGTTAGCTGTGGCGAGTTATAATGCCGGTCCGGGGGCTGTAGCTAATTGGGTAAGGCGGTTTGGTTTTAATGATCCTGATGAGTTTATTGATAAAATCCCCTATCCTGAAACCTATGGTTATGTGAAATCTGTGTTTGGAAATTACTGGAATTATCTGAGGATTTATAACCCAGAAATTTCTCAAAAGTTGGCTGAACATATCCGCACCTTTAATGACAGATTTGACTAAAGTTATGGTTAGCTGACTGTTAATCGGCGAGAGGGGAGAGTCCAGAATTAATAAGAAAAATATATTTTGGTTCTCTCTTCCTGGCAATATGGTGTATGATTCCGTTATTCCTAGCTGAATGTTGTGAGGAGCCAGTATGACCATTTTTAAACAGTCGGTTGCTCTTGCTTGTTTTGCGATCGTAGCTTTTAGCGGTAGTCAAGTTGTGGCAGCGGGGACTCTTAAAGACTTTCAGGAATCGGAGGAAACACCGCTTCACAAGAATTTCTTGAGTTTAGCCCAAGACTTGGAATCTCAACTAGAAGTTCCTGAAACTATTGCGGAAGTAGTTAATACTAACCCAGAAGTTGAAACTATTGCGGAAGTAGTTAATACTAACCCAGAAGTTGAAACTATTGCGGAAGTAGTTAATACTAACCCAGAAGTTGAAACTATTGCGGAAGTAGTTAATACTAATAGCCAAGAAACTCCTCAGTATCTATCAGAAATAAACGAAAATAGCCCTTCTACCGATGCAATTGATTTAAATGTGGTATCCATACAACCACAATGGCGCATTGCTGAAGAGATAGCCTTGGGGGATGATATCTTGGGGGATGATATCATAGCTCAATCGTGGCAGGATAATCCCCGTCGCGCGGCGGACCGGAATAACCGCCGCTTGAGTAACCACTTCAACTATTTTGCGCTTGGGGGTAATATTGGTATTACGGGGAATGCTTCTGGTTTAGGAAAGGGAGGCGGTGGCACTTTAGGTAAAACGGGATATTCTGAGAATCTATCGTTGCATACTGGTGGCGTGCTTATTGGTGAGGGTGCAAGTGTCGCGGCTTTGACCTATGGCTTCCCTATGCGGGTAGATACAGGGGGTATAGTTGCCTCTCCGTTTATAGGTGCTGGCATCATTTATGCGGACCTATTCAATAGCGATTTTAGCTTTGGTCCCCTGTTTATGACGGGTGTTGACGTACCGATTTCCTACAGTTTCATCTTGACGGGTCGCTTTAATGTAGGCTACATCAGAGAGACTACGGAAGTAGGGGTGATGCTAGGGGTGGGTTATGTGTATACCCGCAGTATATGGAATATTCTGGGCATATTCTAGGCTTAATCTAGGGACTCTAAAGGGACTACACTAGGATTGATAATTTTGGGGCTCGAACCCTGAAATTTAACGGCTATAGATAGCTTACCTTGCTTATCTCCGAAAATGTGGGTGATTTTACCAACACCAAAACTGCGGTGTAAAACGCGATCGCCCACATTCCACTGTTGGGGACTTTTTTTGATAGTCCCCTTGGTGGCTTTATTCTTGGTGGTGTTTTTGGCGGCTTGGTGGCGGATCAAAGGTTTATATCCCCGCACTAGGTCTGGTGGTAATTCGGCTAGAAACATCGAAGGAACACAAGGTTCGCGATACCCCCACAAACGCCTTTCGCTGGTGTGGGTAATAAATAACTGTTCCTGGGCGCGGGTGATGCCTACATAGCAAAGTCGCCGTTCTTCTTCTAAACTGAGAGGGTCGTTAATGCTGCGGAAGTTGGGAAAGAGTCCCTGTTCTAAACCGACTAAGAAGACAATGGGAAATTCTAAGCCCTTAGCTGAGTGTAGGGTCATCAGAGAAACGGCTTCCTGTCCTTCCTGAAGATTATCTAAATCTGAGGATAGGGACGCACGAGCTAAAAAAGCCTGTAAACTGGTGTCTTCCTCTTCTTCCTGAAATTGGGAAACGGCGTTACAAAGTTCCCGCAGGTTATCTAGGCGGTTATCTGCTTCATCAGTGCCTTGTTGTTTGAGGTCTTGGAAGTAGCCAGAGTCTTCGAGAATGCCATCTAAAATGTCTAGGGCTGTGGTAGTTTCTAAGCGATCGCGCCAAGATTGAATCATTTGGGCGAAGCGATTAACGGATTTAGCGGCGCGTCCGGTAATGGTATTAACGGAGTCTTGATCACTAATAATTTCCCAGAGGGGAACCCCTAACTGTTGGGCGGCATTATTTAAGCCGTCTATGGTAGTGCGACCAATACCGCGCCGAGGTACATTAATGACCCTTTGCAAACTGACGGTATCAGCGGGGTTCGCAATGACGCGAAGATAAGATATGGCATCTTTAATTTCTCGGCGATCGTAGAACTTTAGCCCGCCGACAATGTTATAATGTACATCTTCACGCCGTAATACATCCTCAAAGGGTCGAGATTGGGCGTTGGTGCGATAGAGAATGGCAAAACTACCGAAGCCGATTTCGGGGTTTTGGTTGATAATGGTTCTGATCTGATCGACTACAAAATGAGCTTCTGCCATTTCGTCATCGGCTTTATGACAGCAGACGGGAACACCAGGCGATCGCGTAGGGCGCAGAATTTTGTCAATGCGGGTGGTGTTATTTTGAATGAGATGGTTGGCTACTTCTAGGATGTTTTCTCGCGATCGGTAGTTTTCTTCTAGTTTAATTAAGGTGCGGCTGTCATCGTCGGCTAAACCATCGCCAAAATCTTGTTGAAATTCCAGCATAATCCGATAGTCTGCCATACGGAAGGAATAAATAGACTGATCTACATCCCCGACCACAAAAATAGACCGATTCTGCCAATTGTGAAAAGATGGCGGCGGTTCTCCATTAGTTGTTAACAGCCTAATCAGGTCATACTGGGTGCGGTTAGTGTCTTGGTATTCGTCCACGAGAATATGGCAAAATTTTTGATGCCAGTAGGCTAAAACTTGTTCGTTTTGGCTAAATAAAGCTACGGGGACGAGAATGAGGTCGTCAAAGTCTAGGGCGTTATTGGCGGCGAGGGCATCTTGATATAGACTATAGACTTCTGCAATGACTCGCCCCTGATAGTCGGGGTTCTCCTGTAGGTATTGTTGGGGAGACAATCCCAGGTTTTTGGCGTTACTGATTTTATAGCGAGTTTTGCGGGGGTCAAATTTTTTGTCGTCTAGGTTGAGGGTTTTGGTGACGATTTGCTTAACTAGGGCTAGTACGTCTGACTCGTCAAAAATTGAGAAGTTAGGTTTCCACTGACGGCCTTTTTCGTCTTGGTATTTGTTGATATCATACCGGAGAATGCGGGCACAGAGGCTATGAAAGGTTCCCATCCATAGGTGTTTGGTTAGTTTCCGGTAAATTTGCGATCGCAGTTGGGTTTGGATGGCGGGTTCTAAGGCTGATAGGGGTTTCTGGTATTTTTTTTGGGCTTGCTGTTGGGCAAAAATTGACTCGATCCGGTCTTTGATTTCTCTAGCGGCTTTGTTGGTGAAGGTGACGGCTAGGATGTTTTCGGGGTTGACTTTATGATTGTCGATCAGGTTGGCTACGCGATAGGTGAGGGCGCGAGTTTTACCGGAACCTGCGCCAGCGACTACTAACATTGGACCGCAGAAGTGTTCAACGGCTTGACGTTGGGATGGGTTTAGGGAAGTTAGGAAGTCTACAGATTCCATAGTGGCTGCGATCGCTTAACCGTTAAGAAAAAGGGTAATGTGCTTTGTGTAAAATTACCATGGATTTGGGACTTCAGACAAGTTTATTGAGAATTGTCCAAACATCCCCATCAGAGCGGACGTAGGGGACGGAAATATTACTAAATCCGGTGATAAATGGCTTATAGTACACCTGCCAGT
This sequence comes from Arthrospira sp. PCC 8006, assembly GCF_046480465.1. Classification (NCBI taxonomy): domain Bacteria; kingdom Bacillati; phylum Cyanobacteriota; class Cyanophyceae; order Oscillatoriales; family Microcoleaceae; genus Arthrospira; species Arthrospira sp. PCC 8006. Next base: position 12,855 of record NZ_PKGG01000033.1, on the reverse strand, counting down.
ATAGGGGGGTAATTTCATCGGCGATCGCTTTGAGGGCTTTGGCTTCGGTTTGGAGTTCCCTGGATAGTTGGTTTATGCGATCGGCGTGTAGTTTGGCTTGCTGTCGGCTTTCTTCTAGTTGTTCTTCTGTGGGTCTGCTGCGCCTGAATTGTTCTAATTCCTGTTGTTTATGGCGAAGGTGGATTTTGAGGGCGGCGATCGCATCTTCTATACCTTTGCTCTCCGCTGACTGGTGGGCGGTTTCTCGCGCATGGTTACGGTAGGCTGTGGCGATCGCTTCTGGAGAGTTATTTTCTGGGGTGATTTGCGGATTTTGAATCTGGATCTGGGTTTTTTCCCGTTGTAGGGCTAAAATCTGCTTCCTAATTGCTTCGATTTCCTGGTCCAGCGGGTGCATGATTGATTCGGCTTAGGATTAATGGTGCTATTGTAACATTATCTTTACATTTTCCGGCTAAATTTAGCCCGTAACTTATAGACAAACAACTCATTATACCAGATTATCTATAAATACTATGGTTTCTGTAAAAGGCTCAACTGTATTAAGTAAAATCTTTTCAAACCCTTACACCATAGAGGATACAGGACAATAGGGTGAGGAAAAGAGAGGATAATTTTTACTAAATTTAATATAATTTGATTTGGTTACTCATGAAATTGTTAAGTTTAGTTTAATATGCTTGCACTTATATTTAATAGTGCTAAAGTAGTAATTGAAGTCAAACAGGCTTCTTTGACAGATACCAAAAGCGATGTTCAATCTGTCGGTTTTATATCTCGAGGGAGGACTAGAACGAATAAAAACTTGTTCATCGCCAATGTAGTGAGAATCAGGAGGTAAAACACTGTTTCATTTCGAGTCTGTCATGTTTGAGAGCAGCCCCTCTTTAGGGTTCTGATATTTCCTCTACTGTTTCGATGGGAGCTATGCACTTAACTTTTGTAGTTTTCGATGTAACTCCAGCCAAACCATATTTATTCGAGGAAATCACTCGGTAGACCAGGAGGTATTCTAAGCTGTTCACTCTAAACTCTGTTTCGTCAAAACGCGGTAGTAGCGCCCACAGAATTTCCTTATATTTCCTCAGATAGCGACGATGGGAGCAATGCAACTGGCTCAGGTTTCAGTTCACCTCCAGATAGTCTAAATCAACGAGAGGATGTCCCTGGGGAGTAGGTTAGGGCGCTATTGCTGTTGTCGCATTTTTTTTTGAGTCCGAAAGAATGAAAAATTGGGTTTAATACCCAGCCCCTTGTGGGTGTAGTGCTTCACTGAGTATTTATTGCTATCTAAGACCTAATTGTTTTTTCACCAAAAAGTTACCAATAATTAAGGTTAACAGAATTAGACTAAGTTTAACAGGCCAGGGAATCATCACAAAAAACCACATTGATGATATGGTGGCGATGACGGCGGCGAGAAGACGGGGAAGTTCATCAAACCAGTGTCCATGATGACTGAGGCTGACCCAAACAGAAATACAGGCGATCGCCAGAGGAATTAAAGATAGTGTTGACATAGTTTTAACCGGTCAGGAAGGGAAGTTAATAGTATTTGGTAGTCTAGGGAACTAGACTTGCAGGATAAAAATACAGTTCCCTAGGGGAAGAAATTAGCCGATAGTCAGGGCCAAATCTTGGGGTGAGAGGGTAAACAGTCCCTGTCTAACTAGATCAGGTTGTGCATTTTGAACGACTCCGAAAATACCTCCTTCTGGGAGCAGAATATGAGTATCATTACCCACTGAATTAAGGATTAATATTGATGGGTCAATATCGCCGACTACCGCAATGCGATCGCCTTCAGCGAGGTTAAAATCGAGAATCAGATCAGCCTGATCAATAGTAGCATCAGCATGGGTTAAAACAAAAGTATCTGCACCCTGACCACCAACGAGGGTATCAGCGCCCAGATCACCAATGAGAATATCATTTCCCGAATCTCCAGACAAGTAATCATCACCCTGTCCACCGCGAATAAAGTCATCACCAGCGCCGCCATAGATAGTGTCATTACCGCGATTTCCGTTGATGATATCATTACCATCATTACCAAAGAGCAGGTCATCACCTTGACCACCCCAAATCAAGTCATCACCAGCGCCGCCATAGATGGTATCATTACCCTGATTACCATTAATTACATCAGCAATTTCTGACCCGATAACTAAATCATTACCACCCCCGGCGAAAACTCCTTTAGGGTTTTGTTGGCTAATTTCGGGGGTAATTTCGATCACATTATCAGCATCCAAATCCCTAGGAAAGGCATAAGATAAGGGTAAGCTGGCGCGGTTAAGAGTGTTAATGAAACCATTTAAAAGTGGTACATCAGTGATTAGATTAGAGGTGCGAGTTGGTAAAATACCAGCAAATACTTCCGCGTCTTGAATGCGATCGCCTTGTTGAATTTGGTCAATCACATCAAACCCTTGCATCACCATACCAAAAACGGCATAATCGCCATCCAAGCCGGGAGAGTCAACTAAGTTAAAGTAAAATTGAGAAGAGGCTGAGTCAGGGTCATTACCTGACCGCGCCATAGCGATCGACCCCTGGACATTTCTTAATAAGGGAGGAACTGTAATTCCGGCTTGTTGAAAAGTTTGGCTGTAGATAGGTTCGGTGGCACCTTCTGGTATAATTTCCAGGGGCACATTACGGACTTGTCCTGTCGCTGGGTCGATAAATCCACCAGTTCCTAATAAGTTAGGGGGAAAACCTGGAATAACGCTGTTAGGGTCGCCTCCCTGTACGACAAAGGGGTTAGGTTCACGGACTACGCGATGGAAGGATACACCATCATAAACGCCAAGTTCAACTAATTCTACGAAGTTTCCGGCGGTGATGGGTGCATTATCGCCATCAACTTGGATAACAATTGGTGATCCATTAACCACCATAGCTACTAATGCTTGACCACTTAAAGGTTGAATGTTTGTCATGTTTGAAATGCTATTTTTCCGTTAATGATGTTAGCTTGTTTGGGATCAGATGGAGACCAATTTGAGAGTTTTTGGGTAATTTAGGGGAGTATATGGGGCGATCGCATTTCCTTGACTCCAAATATAGATTTAGGGTTCCGCCAGTCCGGTGGCGGAGATATGTAAAGATATGTAAAGAAATTTCGATCTGTGTATTATGTTGCGCCGAACCTTGATCAGTCTAATTGTAGGAATAGCGATCGCCCTATTTAACCTAAACCTAGCGAGTCCGGTCTTAGCCTTGGGTGGTCAACTGCCGCCGCTAAATGAACCCGCGCCAGAATTTACGCTTCCCACAAATACCGGAGACGGGGAGGTGTCTCTATCAGACTACCGAGGTCAGTGGGTAGTAGTCTATTTTTATCCCAAAGATTTTACGCCAGGATGTACCTTAGAAGCCCGTCGCTTTCAGGAAGACTTGCCGAAATATATGGCTAGAAATACCCAAATTTTAGGGATTAGTGCTGATGATGTGGACTCCCACGCCGAGTTTTGCGACTCTGAGGGGTTAAAATTTCCGCTGTTAGCTGATGTTGATGGAAGTGTCAGCAAGGCTTATGGTTCATGGTTAAATTTCTTTTCGATGCGACATTCATTTATTATTGATCCTGATGGTATTCTCCGAGAAACCTTTGTGGGTGTGATTCCGGCCATTCACAGTCAGGAAGTCCTAGCCCGTTTGGATGAAATGATCAACTCCTGAGAGTTCCAATAGGGAGGATTTGGGAGAGCGATCGCCTCTATTTACAGTTATTTAAAGTTCCTCCGGGTTAATTCCTTGGGCGCGTAATAACTCCGCTAGTCTTTCCGCCCGTTGGCGTTCAGCTTCGACTCGTTGGCGTTCCTGCTGTAACTCTAGTTCGGCTTGTTCAGCCCGCTGACGTTGATTTTCCGCCCGCTGACGTTCAATTCTAGCCCGTTCATCCCCCGTTAATAGCAAATTACCCTGATTATCCCACCAACGCAGCCAAGGCAATTCTACGTTGCTATACTGTCCCCGCCAAATCCCTAATTCTACACCCATGGAGTGAATGGGATAGTGACCTCGTTCATTCGCCGCCACTAACTCATAGTGATTTTCCACTAGGCGATAGACTTCTACACTGGCTTTTTGGACTTCATAGATAGCATAGAAAGCCGGACGGATAACTTGTTCATATACCCAAAATTTACCGGGTTTTTGACGTTCTCCAGAAATTTGAGATAARGGAGTGCGATCGCGTTCTTCGGAACCATCACCGGACACAAATTCTATGGCAATTAAAGGGGGGATATATTCCTGCCATAATACATAGGAACGTCTGAATTTTCCGTCGAGGCTGGGGGGAACGTTGGGAACATAAAACCAGTCTGGACATTCCGCCCCGCGTTCTGGGGGTTCTGTCAGCCGCCAATAGATACCACAATCTTGACCTATAGCATATTGCTGGTCTGGGTGTATACTATCTAGTGTTGATTGAATGGAATCAGTCAATAAGATACTTTGGGGATGCTCCTGAAAGTTTTTCACAAAAGTACCGTCGGAGTCGGGGAGTTGGGTATGATCGGGAAGTGAGGTAATTCCCAGTTCTGAGGATTGGGCGATGGTCATAGTTAATCGTTTCTCATCGCAGAGTGTGAAAAACAGTATAGCATTTTGATAGGACGTTAGAGAGCGATCTCCCTCTATTTTTGACCCTTCCGCACTTCCTTTTAAACCACCAACGGTAGACTATCCAAGCCTTACCTAGTTGAATCGCTCCACTGCTGACACCCCATTACCCCATTGCCCCTCAATTCCGCTTGGGAAACATCTTGTCATCTACCATTAGAAGCAACCATCCTAAATTTTTACATTTCTTAATCAAACTCCCGTCTTTTTCCGTCCTTTTCCGTCCTTTTCCGACTTGCCAATAGCTCTGATTTTGAGCAAAATTAAAACCAGAGTTGATCATCGACTATTTTAAGTAAATTGCCAAAGCTGTTCCGAGGAAACAGTCAACCACATCAATCGGAAAAGGATCTACACCCGGAAAATTTATGGTATACGAAGATACATTTAATGCTTGATTGACCAAATTACTCTGTTCAGGCAAAACAATGGAGCAAAACTACCCAGAAAATTTAGACCTAAATCTGCTTCAAGACTATTACCAAGCTCTTCATGCCATCAATACTCAACATTTAAAGCTGCTAGATGCTCAACGAGAATTGAGTTGGCATAATTCTCGCAAAAAAGAAGCTTATAAATTGGCTCAACAATTGGGCATCAACGACATTTCATCATTGCCCACAACTGACTGTAACTACGTTTCTGGAGAAAAGACAGATCGCGATCGCATCAATAAAGCCTTAAATGATATCAATATCACTTTAGAAAAAATCAAAAATATCAATAACATGAAAAAGGGTGAAATAGAAAACATAAAAAATCAAAAAAAATATCAATTAGAATCTTTAAAAAATCAAAATATTCAGGTTGGCGAGAAATTAGATGAAATTGAAAAGAAAATAGAAAACCTGAAAAATCAAAAAATGTTGCGCCTTGTTTCAACTGTTATTGTTGCAGTTGTTGTCACAATCGTCTGGCAAGATTTGGCAACGACTTTCTGGGTAACACTAATATATTTTCTTATAATTTTGTCTGTTGAATGAGTAAATTCCACTTGATTATGTTTTTAAGATTTTAATTTTCTAGTCAAATAGGGAGGAAATATGGCAAGTTTTTTAGAAAATTTAAATAAGCTAATCCAAGAAAAACAAGAAAAAAATCTAAAAAAAGCTGATTTGCAAAATCAAATTATTCAAGAAGAAAAACAATTTTCTCAGAAAATAGAGGCGAATGAAAGTGAATTAAAACAACAAACAGAAAGTTTAAAAAAGAAAGTATTATCAAATTTATATATAGTCAATGAAGATACTAAGCTTGCTCAAGAAAGAGCGATTTTTGAGGGCAATATTTTTTCTCAAAAATTGCAACAAAAACAAAAAGAAATTAGTCAATTAGTAAATCAAATTGATAACCCCCGCTTATTATCAGCTTCTTGGAATGATCCCCGTTGGACACCTTCAGAGAATAGCGATAGTTATAAACCTCAAAATGGTGGTCTGGCTCCTGGTGTTTTACGAATTGGTGAATTTTTACTGGATCAAGTACAGCCACCCGCTAGAGTTCCGGCATTGATACCAATCCGAGATTTTTCTAATCATTTGCCCAACTTTAAGCCCGGACACATTGCAATTTTTAGCAGTGATGCGGAATCTCGTCAAGCCGCACTTGCGGGTTTAGAGTCTATCGCTTTGCGAGTGGTCAGTACCTTCCCCGTCAGAAAATTAAAAGGAATATTTATTGACCCGGTAAGCATGGGAAATACTTTTCCCTTCAAGAATTTACATCAATTTATTTCAGGTCAGAAAACCTATACTCGCAGTGATGATATTCGAGAACAACTGCGAGGGTTAACCGAACATATTGAGCAAGTTCTACAAAACTATTTAGGTAAAAATTACCAAAGCATAGAAGATTATAATATTGCGGCTCAGTCTGTAGCGGAACCCTATCGTTATTTATTTATTGCTGATTTTCCCACTGGCTTTGACAACAACTCGTGGGAAGATCTGAAAAGCATCCGGTTAAATGGTTCTAGGGCGGGTGTTTATGTGATTTTGCATATTGACGAAACTTTGGAGAAACCGAAAAACTTTGATTACAGAACATTTGAGGATTTTTGTACCGTTATTAGCCCCACACATGGCTTGAGTGTGGGAGCAAAACCCAAGCAGGGCAATGTTTATTCGGGATATGTTACGAGCTTGACCTCTGGGGGTGCTTATGTTGAATTTCTGCCCAATACTCAAGGATTTGTACCAACCCCAAAATTAGTAGATCGAAGAATATACAGACCCGAAGAAGCGGTTTCTGTCGGCCAAAAAGTTGTAGTTAAAGTTCACTCAATCAATAGTCGAGACGAAATTGAACTGACCTGTTTAGATATCAATCCGACTGAAGAAACTGCGGCTCGACAAAAGAATTTTCGTTCATCTCAAAATACCAATCAGTCCTTATTTGAGTTGAAGTTACCTAATGATTTGGTTTTCAAAGTCGCACTAGATGAACCCCCACCTAACGAACAATTTAATCAAATCCTACAACTCATTACAGAAGAAGCGAAAAAAATTAGTGTTGAAACTCTACCCTTTTCCAAACTTTATCCCCAACAAGCATGGTCTGAGGATAGCAGGAAAGAAATCAGAGCGCCTATCGGTTTAATGGGTGCAATGGATAAGTTGGAATTTTGGTTAGGTGAAAATGAAGACAAACAACTGGTCAGTCATGGTTTGTTAGCAGGTAAAACAGGTTCAGGTAAAAGTTATACGCTTCATGCAATTATTGTCAGTTTGGCGCTGAGATATTCTCCCGATGAATTGGAGTTATATTTACTTGATTTTAAAGAGGGAGTCGAGTTTCAAATGTATGTCGATCCAGAAAAGGGAGAAACTTCTCAAAATGCCGAAGAGTTGAACGAAGAAAAAGCCTTACCCCATGCCAAAGTTGTCTCGATTGAAAGCGATCGCGAATTTGGATTAAGTGTTTTAGAGTATGTCAATAAACAAATCGAAGAACGCAGCATCAAGTTTAAATCAGCAGGAAACTTAAACAAATTGCAAGATTACCGGGATAAAACTGGAGAAACAATGCCACGAATTTTAGTGGTCATTGATGAGTTTCAGTATATGTTCCAGGAAAATGATAATATTACCCGCAGTCTCAACCAAGTGATGGATAATATAACCCGACAAGGACGTGCATTTGGGATTCATTTATTAATTGCATCTCAGTCTCCCAATGTACCCAATATGAGTCGAGGTATTTACTCACAAATTGACCTGAGAATGGCACAGCAAATGGATAAAAGTACAGCATCTTCAGTATTAGCGGAAGGAAATACCGATGCTGTAGATTTGCTGGACAAACCAGGTAAGGTGATTTATAACAAAGATTATGGTAAGAAAAATCAAAATGAGATCGGTCAAGTCGCTGATATTTCTGCTCAAGAAAGATCCAATGCCTTAGTCAATATTCAGGAAATTGTCAATCAAAATCATTATCAGCGCTCAGAACCTTTAATTCTCTTTAATGGATCTCGACCGACTAAATTAAGTCATAATCGACAATTAGTTAAATTATCGGATATGACTGAATGGCTCTCCCTGAAAGAATTAAATAAACAAGTTATTAAAGAACCAGATTGGGTAGTTCAAGAAACTCCGGGGATTGCTTGGCTGGGAGAACCGATGAGAATTGGCGATCATACTAAAGCGATTTTCCGTCGTCGTCCCCGCAATAACATGATGATAGTTGGCTCTTCTGAAGAAATTGTCTTGGGAATTATTGGGGGAATATTAATGAGTTTAATTCATTGCTATCAACCCCAAAAAGCACGGTTTATGATTGCTGATTTATCCATTCCTGATGAAGATAATGACTGGACAGAAATGACCATCAATTTCAGGAATGCCTTTAACTCTTACTTCCCCACCCAAATCGCTAAACGTTTTGCCGATCCAGATTGTCAAGTTATTAAAGCTGAAACTTTATTAAACGAGACCTATGAAGAATTTGAAAGACGTTTAAAACAACGAGAAGAAAACCCAGACCAAAATCCCGATGATTTAGGAGATTCCCTATTTTTTGTCTATGCAGTGGGAGGGTTAAACAGAGCGCAAAATTTACGTCCTGTTATGGGTCATCGTAGTGAAGAACCTTCCGAAGATGCCGAAAGACTACTCAAGCTAATTTCTCAAGGGTCTGAATTGGGTATCCATACTATTTTCTGGTTAGAAGATATGAAAACATTTCTCAAACTGACCGGGGATAATCGTTCTTGGCTAACCCATTTTGACCTGCGGGTTGCCTTGAATATGCCGGGAGATGATTCTCGATTGCTATTAGGAGAAGTCCATGCTGAAAAGTTACCACGACTCAGAGCTTATTTTCGGGATGATTCGGCGACAGCAGGTTTAGAGAAATTTAAGCCTTATGCTGTCCCCACAAAAGAAGAAATTGGCGAATACTGCCATAATTTTGAACAACGGTTGACGTGATTAGGAGATTGTAGGATGTCAAGAGATTTGGATATTGACGAACAAGAGTTAGCCAAATTTATTGCGGCTTTGTCTGATTTCCAAGATTTAACAACTGATAAATTTAAGGCAGTTGAAGGAGCTTGGAGAAAATGTGATGATTCTTGGAAAGGAGAAAGTAAAGACAAATTTACTAAAGATTTCGACCAAACCAAAGACATGGTACAAAGAGCCTTAGAAGCGGGTGACGATGCCTTGGAATGGCTCAGAAAGTTTGATGATATCTTGAAAGAGTTTGAACAAAATTATTAATAAAAGGAGAAAGGGTTATGGCTCAAACTTCATTTGATGCTCAAGATGCAGAAGATCTACTCAAAGAACTGGAACAGTTTCACGAGGCTATCCGGGATGAATGGTCAAGGGTTTTGAACCAGTGGAGCAATCTTAAATCGGTTTGGCGCGATCAACAATTTGATAAATTTGAACCGATATTTGAGAAATTTATCTCTACTTATAATGATGCGGAAAAAGAAAGCGATCAATACATCAGATTTGTTCGAGAACAAATTGAAATAAATGAGACTAAAAAACAAAAATTGTCTGGACGTTTAGCCGACTTATAAATCAGGAAAAGATAGATATGGTTAAACCAACTTCTTTTAACTTAGAAGATGCTGAGTGCTTGCTCAGGCAGTTAGATCAATTTCGAGGAACGTTACAGCAAGAGTGGGGAAAGGTAGCTACTCAATGGGAAAATATTAAATTGACTTGGCACGATCAACAATTTGATAAATTTGCACCTTTGTTTGAAAAACTGTCATCTACTTATCAAGGTGAAATTGATGGCTGTGAAAAATATATGGGGTTTTTAGTGCAACAAATTAAGACTGCCGAACAAAGAAAGGTGAAGCTAGGTGATGTGGTTAATAAGTTGTATACCGGAGTTGAAATTGCACAAGCAATTGTTGGTTTGGGGTATGCTTCTCCTCCCTCAGAAATTGCCATGTCATCAGCAAAACCTATTTCTTCCATAGAACAACAAGAGGAGGATAAAACCGACTATGATTTTGCCAGAATTGATCGTGTACCCAATATTGAAGATCAATTAGCAGAATCTTTTAAAACTTCTCAAGAAAACGAAAGAAAAAGGAGACAAGAAGAATTAGAAAAAAATCATAATCCCCAAAATTTCCATAGTCAACCTAAATAAATTATTTAAGATATGCTGTCAAACCCAATTCAATAGGAAGCTATTAGATATGAAAGAAAATCAACAAAAAATAGATTGGCAAGATCAGGTAATTATCGGTAGTGTGATTGCTGGTTCTTTTATTATTGCAGCAATATTAATTAAGCCTCAATCTTATATTCCCAGGTCTCACAACAATACTACTAGCTCGTCAGCTTTAAATAGAACAGGGAATACTTCTGCTCCTGAAGACACAATTGTTAGGTATTATCAGTTAGCCCCCAGCAATAGACAAGAAGCTATCAAGTTACTCAGCGACTCTTGGCGACGAAGAGCCGCTCAAAGGGTTAATGATAATTGGTGGGATTCTATCAGAAGAGTTGATGTTTATGCYTTCCAGACTTTTGCTAAAAATAATAGCAAAGCCAAAATTAAAGTGTGGTTGAAATACCACATGAAAAATGGCCAGACTCCCTGTGAAAGCTTGATATTTAATTTAATTTTTGACCAAAAKAAAAGTACCTGGCTTATCGATAGTGTAGAACCGAATAGTGTCATCCAAAATCCATACTGTGATGCCAGATMATCTAATCCATAATTCTCAAAATTCACATAAATTTACTCTATCCAATTCTGAACTTCTGGTAAGGGTAAATCTAAGGATTCGGCAATTTGTTCCGGTGTTAAACCGAGTTGACTTAGTTTCTCCACCGCCTTAAATTTAGTCTCTTGCAAGATATGTTCAACTATTTGGTCTTCATATATGGTATTTTTGACTGGAGATTCAGGATGGACTTTATCCTGATGTTCTAAATTGGCTGTTTCATAATTACTGCAAAGATTAATAGTATTAACGCGCACATTATTGCCAATAAAAGGAGACTGATAATTTACAAACCCTAAACGCTCAACTGTAGCGACTAAATTTGATTTATTAACATCTTGATCAAAGACTTTTGATAATAACTGCCACAGTTCGTATCCCTTATCCTTGGCATGACCTGTGCTACATCCGTACTGCTTGGCGATCGCACTATACTTGTCCCCATTCAGGACTCCCTTTAAAATCGCTAATTGCAGACTATCCAAGTGTTCCCCAGTTTGTTCAAACACAAACTCATCAATCGAGTTAACCACACTTTGCCACTCCATCACCTCTAAATTCTCCTTCCGAAACATCTCCTTTTTTATGATTATCCATCATAAYCCCTGGCTCAAATCGTCGCCATAAAAGAATAAAGGGGTTGACAAGGGGAGGAGCGATCGCCTAGATTCAATGTATTCGTCTCCCATGGCTATACTCATGACTAAAAAATCAACAGCCAGAAGCACCAACTCAGACAGTTGAACCCAAATCAGTCAGCGACGCGATACTCCCAGCCCTAATTTGAGTGCAAAGTAGCCCAACTCAATAAACAGTTTCCCTAAGTCCCACCGTCTCCAAAAACTGCTGGGGGTGGGGAAGTGCATCCCAAACCCACCAAGAACCGCAATCTCTCAACTCTTCAGCGCCATGGTGTCCTGAAGCGATCGCGATCGCCCTCGCCCCAATCGCCCGCCCGCAGCGCACATCGTGGGGCGTATCACCAATAACATATAATCGCTCCGGGGAGACTTTCCCTAACTGTTGCTGGGCTAAAACCACAGCCCGTTGTGCAATTTCCACGCGATCGCGCGATCGCCCCGAAAACGCCCCCAGGGGAAAGTATGAATCCAGACCATAGTGAGCCAATTTAGCCCTTCCCCCGGCTTCCATATTTCCGGTTAAAACCAAAGATAAAACATCCGTGCGCTGTTGCAAATTCTCCAAAATTTCCCGCACTCCCGCCAACACATATCCCCGACATCGCAGCAACATTTCGGGGAGATGTTTAATGTAGAGTTTCTGAAGTTGTTCGATATTTTCCGCCGTCGGTTCAAGATTGCACTTTTCTAAAATCCTGCTGCAAATATCCCAATCTGTCAATCCCGCCATATTCAAAGCTGACAAATCCGTGCGAGGGCATATCTAATAGGCGATCGCTACCTCCATCGACAGCCGCCCCGCCCCTTTAGTGTTTAAAAGCGTCCCGTCAATATCCCAAAATACAACCTTTTTCATCTGTTATGTTGACAATAATTGTTGTTTTTAGTGCAGTTTTATCGCGTCGTTGTCAGCGCCCACAAGCTGGTATTCAATACCATTTCTCTTCTTCAAAAATTTTACGTTTTAACCAACGAGGCATCTCCCATTCTGAAGTCCAGAGAATATTATGCTTTTCGCTGTAGGATTCAAATCCAACTTTTGACCAATATTTTCGTAGCAGTGACTGCCCTTTCTGTTTGGGATATTTGCCGGATAAGTCGTTAGTAGGAACTGGATGGCAACCCACAACTTCCCCCCAGGCGAAACCCTGTAAAAACATCGCCAATGCCTGCAAGCCGTAATCCATGCCCCGGTACTTGGGTTCAATGAAAACGCTATTTATGTAGAACAAGTAGCGACTATATTCTATGGCATCCTGACCTTCCTCTAAGAGAAAGAACGATGCAAAGTATGACAAGTCCGAGTTCATACAATCGGCGACAATTACGACCTCTCCTTGATTGTAATATAAATCGAACCGATGGGCTTGCATT
>NZ_PKGG01000624.1:0-321 GCF_046480465.1 Arthrospira sp. PCC 8006 | reverse complement strand
TTGATGGTTTCAGCACCATCAACATGCGTTCCTGACTTTCCGACAGCATCATTTCATAGGCGGTCATGCCGGTTTCGCGGCAGGGCACGCGGTCCAGTTCCAGCTTGATGCCCAAACCGCCCTTGTCGCCCATTTCCACCGCAGAACAGGTCAGACCGGCCGCGCCCATGTCCTGGATCGAGATCACCGCGCCCGAGGCCATCAGTTCAAGGCAGGCTTCCAGCAGGCGCTTTTCGGTGAACGGATCGCCCACCTGCACGGTGGGGCGTTTTTCCTCGATCGTATCGTCGAATTCGGCMGAGGCCATGGTGGCACCGCCGA
>NZ_PKGG01000635.1:0-303 GCF_046480465.1 Arthrospira sp. PCC 8006 | reverse complement strand
TTGGAGTGGGGGTCCTCTGTGGTGGTCAACACTGGCTTTAACCCAAAGTTTCGGTAATTTGGTGATTCTCCATTTGGGTCAAATCTCAGGACCTAATACCGTCGTGGCTACTATATTAGTCGTCAATGGGACTGTAGCTGAACTCTGGTTAGCACATAAACAGCACAAGTTGCAACTCTATTTAATCCCTGTCGGAATATTGGCGATCGCTCATTTAATCGGATTGAGATTAAATAGAGTTGCAACTTGTGCTGTTTATGTGCTAACCAGAGTTCAGCTACAGTCATATTGACGACTAATATA
>NZ_PKGG01000240.1:0-7335 GCF_046480465.1 Arthrospira sp. PCC 8006 | reverse complement strand
GTTATGATTTCCAAAACTGGTGGTGGCTATCGCCGTTACTCTCTACTCCCTGATTTCTCAGTTCGTTTATGACCTTGAGTTCCCTGCCTTGCTTAGTTACCTTAGCGTCGGGACATATAATCAGTTATGAGGATGCTCAGGAGAGGTCTCCTTATATCCAGATTCGGAGCTGGAATCCTCACCGGGCAGTTATTTCGGGCATTTCAGCCCTATTTCATACCCGAACGTCTCGCACCTGCATCCAGTACATAATATTCACCCTTGTTGATACTTAGGTAAATTCGTGCTATTGCGTCGTGGGCTGACCGTCCGGGACGGAACCCATAGCTTGTGCCTTCAAATCTCGATTCCCATTCAGGTTCGAGAGCCGATTTAACCAAGGCTTGCCTCGCTCTATCTTGGATTGTAGGAATGCCTATTCCAGCTTTTTTCATCCCTTCCAGGTTTTGGTATCCATACTCTCCTAAGTGCTTTTGCTTTAAGGCTTCCCTTAATATTCTCAACAAGTTCCAACCTTTGTCTTGGGGAGATTACTCTCATTCCATCGATTCCAGCCGTTTTCTTGCCTTGACCCGCTTGGGGGGCGGGTTTATTAAGCTGACTGTTGGGAAGCATGGCTGACCGTGGAACCCGCCCCTACAGCCGCACTGCTAAGAGTCTGGCATAATATGATTTCACCAGTAGACGTTGCCACCTTCTTGCCTTTGCGTCYTGTCCCGATTTAGCTGCTTGAAATATCCTCTTTTGGAGCTTGAAAACTTTTCTCTGGACTTTCGCCCATGGAATATGTTTCCATACAAACGCACGTCTTGATTGGTCTTGATTTCTCAAATCCTTTCTTTAAACTCGCTTTCGTCATAGTAACTCCTACTAGACTCTATTCTTTACAATCAAACCGTGACCCGTCTGCATATCCTTATCATTAYAATAAGGCGTTGGCTTTTGGTCACATCTCACCCCCTCAAAGGCATTCGCTTACATTTGTCACTTCTAACTATCTCGACCAGATTGTTAGAGCCTTAGAGGGATTACAACGTTSCGTTTATATGGGCATTCCATCTTTAGATTTGTCCTATCCACCGGGGTACTTTTAAAGGTCTGTGTAGGTGCAACATGAAATACCCTACTTTTTCCCTTGTTCTTTTGAACGCAGCGTATCAACCTGTTTCGCTGCTTAATAATGACGATGGTTCAAGCCGGACATTCGGTTTCCCTAATCATGGATGGTTGGCAGTGGTCGCATCTGGTAGTAGGTTCTACTTCACGCCTTCCGTTCCCCGCTTCAATCCTGGGGTTATGATTCCCAAAACTGGGGGTGGCTATCGCCGTTACCCTCATCTCCATTCCATTCATTCCTGTTCGGTTTCCCGATTTCTTTCCAGTTCGGTTTTCCGTCCCTTCAATTATTAAGAAATGTTAATAATTATTACGGAGTGTGTTGACCTTGGGTTCCCTGCCTTATCTGTATATTTCTATACAAATGTTGGGACATATAAACAGTTATGGGGATGGTCAGGAGTGCGCTCCTTATATTCAACCGAGGGGTTGAAGTCCCCATCAGGCGGTTATTTCGGGTATTGCAACCCTATTTCATGCCTGAACGTCTCGCACTCAGGTTTTAATTCTAATCCTACAGGTTTTAGCCATTCAGAAATTGCAGTTTTGCACTGTTCAATGATTCCTAGGTCTTTTGAGATAACCACAAAATCATCAGCGTATCTTATAAGGTTTACCTGAGTAGCTGTTCCATTATTTGGATACATTTCTTTAATTAGCCTTTCCATACCATCCAGTGCGATGTTAGCTAGGAGTGGACTTATTACCCCTCCTTGGGGTGTCCCTGTTTCTGTATCATCAAATACGCCGTTATCTAGCACACCAGATTTGAGCCATTGTTTCAGGTCTCTCTTTAGGCTCCTTGGACAATGAATTTTGGATAGTAGGTAATCATGGTTTATTCGGTCAAAGCATTTCGCTATATCTGCATCCAGTATGTAATAACCTCCTTTGTTTATACTTTGAAAGATTCTGGATATTGCATCATGAGCCGACCTTCCAGGTCTGAATCCATAGCTAGTGCCTTCAAATCTCGATTCCCATTCCGGTTCGAGTGCCGACTTAACCAACGCTTGCCTTGCTCTGTCTTGGATTGTGGGTATTCCTATTCCAGCTTTTTTCATCCCTTCCGGGTTTTGGAATCCACACCCGTCGCAGTGGTTTTGCTTTGAGGTTTCTTTTAATGCTCTCAACAAGTTCAAACCTTTGTCTTGGAGAGATTGCTCTCATTCCATCGATTCCGGCTGTTTTCTTGCCTTGATTATCTTGAGTCACTCGTCGCACTGCTAAGAGTCGGGCATAATATGATTTCACCAGTAGACGTTGCCACCTTCTTGCCTTTGCCTCCTGTCCCGATTTAGCTGCTTGAAATATCCTCTTTTGGAGCTTGAAAACTTTCCTCTGGACTTTCGCCCATGGGATTTGTTTCCATACAAACGCACGTCTTGATTGGTTTTGATTTCTCAAATCCTTTCTTTAAACTCGCTTTCGTCATAGTAACTCCTACTAGACTCTATTCTTTACAATCAAACCGTGACCCGTTAGGTTATGGTCGAAAGGGAAGTCACCTTCCCCAACTCCAATTCCAAACCGTACTTGAGACTTTCACCTCATACGGCTCCTGATGTAGATACCCCTTTTGACATCGGGAACAGGGCAACAACTCCCTGCTTTGTGACTTCAACTTTTGGAGCTAAATACAACATCGTAGTCTTTAAACTCGCTTTCGTCGTAAACACTCTTAATTGTCGCAGTCTCTATATCCACACCGTGACTAGTGGGCATATCCTAACCATTACAGTTAGGCATTAGCTTTCAGTCACATCCTTTCCCCTTAAAGGTATACGCTTACACTTTTCACTACTCCGCAGATACCTCCTGCTGAGAACCTATGAGGGGTTTAAACGTTCCGTTTATACGGGCATTCCATCTTTAGACTTGTCCTATCCACCGGGGTAATTTTAAAGGTCTGTGTAGGTATTGATATGATTATCCTACTTTTCCCCTTGCCCTTTTGAACGCAGCGTATCAACCTCTTTCGCTGCTTAATAATTACGATGGTTCAAGCCGGAACATTCAGATTTCCTTAGTCATGGATGGTTGGCAGTGGTCGGATTATTGGGAATAGGTTTCCCTCACGCCTTCCGTTCCCCGCTTCAATCTGACGGGGTGTGATTCCTGAAACTGGGGGTGGCTATCGCCGTTACTCTTTCCCACAATCGCCCAAGTGGTTTTAATCCTCCGTGTTATATAGTTGAGTATTGCGATTTTCTTTGTGAAATTAACCTTGAGTTCCCTGCCTTGCTTTCGCTTTGGGACATATAAACAGTTATAGGGATGGTCAGGAGTGCGCTCCTTATATTCAACCAAGGGGTTGAAATCCCCACCAGGCATTTATTTTCGGGCATTGCAGCCCTATTTGATGCCTGAACGTCTCGCACAACTCAGTTACACTATAGGTATTATCCTAAAAATAATAATATAACCCCATGGCACAACAACTAAAGCGCTGGGAGTCCGCGCGTCGCCAAGGGCGCAACCACAAAGGTAAAGGTGGTGCGGCTAGAATGCGACAGCTAAAAAAACAACAGCAACAGTTGCGTAAACAACTCCAAACCAACCAACCCAAAGACCAACACCAACACCAAAACCCAAAATCACCAATTCAGGGGAAGGATCATTTATCCTTCCCTCTTTTTATTTTAGGGTTTCAGTTGAATATTGGGGCAAATAGTATCAGCCATGCGACTCGCTGACGGCTGATCTTCCCACTGACTCAGTAACTCCTGAAGTTCTCCCTTCAAGCCTTCTAGGGCGATAATTTGTTGATTAATATCCGCTACCTTAGCTTGTAAACGCTGCTTCACTTGGTCACAGGGAATGTCACCACGATCGCGAATTTTCAGAATTTCCGCAATTTCCGCCAAACTCAACCCCAACCCTTGCGCGCGTTTAATAAMTGCCAGTCGGGTCAATACTTCCGGAGCAAATAGCCGATAACCCGACCTGCTACGATCAACAGTCGGCCAGAGTAACCCAATATCATCATAGTAGCGAATTGTTTTCACCGATAAACCACTTTCGGCCGCTACCTCTCCAATTTTCAGCAACTTATCAACCCCCAACCTAACTCATTAGTAGGGAGGACGAGGCTTTTTATTCTGAGTCAGCATAGGTAAGGAAGGACGGGAACCACTCGGCGGTAAATAGTATTCCGGCGCGGTTTCGGTTTGTTGTTCCACTGGCGATCGCTGTATAAGCCACCAACGCCAGGCTACCGCTACTCCCACGGTTCCCAGACCGAGACTCAACAGCGGTAAACTCGCAGTTACACCACCAATTACAGTATCAACCGCCCCAACTGTAATCACAAAACTGACAATTGGTTCTCTGCGGTAAGCAGACTTTAAAATTCTCGGTAACAAAGCGTTCATATTACTTTGACTCTGCTGTTTAGTATTAGTTTAGACGGAATCAGACTCAACCAGGTTGCTACAGCATTTAGGCTCCTTGTGAATTGTAGGGCAGCTAGGTCAACTTGAAAAGTCGCTTAGGTATCAATTTTTTGATCACCCCCCTACTCGTCCCTACTGGTCCCTACTCCTCCGACCCTCACCCTTACCCTTCCCCCATACGATTATAACTTCAGTCTCGGTGAACTGGAAACCGGGATAGTTTGACAAACCTACTCACCACCCGCCCGATTAGATTTTAACACAATACAGAGCCAAAATAGGTAGTTAAGATTCCCCAAAATTTGCTATAATCCAAAACCAGCATTCCCACCTAATAATTAATGAAAGAAGTTGATAACCTTCCCCGTCCAAATATGGTAATTGTAATTGGTGCTGGTATAGGCGGATTAACCACCGCCGCACTACTGGCTCATCGAGGATCTTCCGTGTTAGTCCTCGACCAAGCCATAGTTCCGGGCGGCTGTGCTTCCACGTTTAAACGTAAAGGTTTTACCTTTGATGTAGGGGCGACCCAAGTGGCTGGTTTAGAACCCGGCGGCATTCATCATCGTATTTTCTCGGAATTAGAAATAGACTTACCAGCCGCCACCTTCTGCGACCCGGCTTGTGCGGTATTTTTACCCGGAGAAACCCAGCCGATTCGAGTTTGGCGAGACCCAGAAAAATGGCAGCAGGAACGACAAGAACAGTTCCCAGGGAGTGAAAAGTTTTGGCAATTAATGGGAACTCTATTTGAAGCTAGTTGGCGGTTTCAAAGTCGCGATCCGATTTTACCTCCTCGGAATTGGTGGGATTTAGTGCAACTGGTGAAAGCCTTGCGTCTCGATACCATGATTACCCTACCTTTTACCCTATTGACGGTAGGGGATCTATTGCGGATCTATGGAATAGACAACGATCGCCGTCTGAAAACATTTCTGGATTTACAATTAAAATTATACTCCCAGGTGAACGCCGATGAAACGGCATTACTGTATGCAGCCACAGCGTTGGGAGTATCCCAATCACCCCAAGGACTCTATCATTTACAGGGGAGTATGCAAGTATTAAGCGATCGCCTAGTAGCCAGCCTGAAACGGGACGGAGGAACCCTATTAATGGGTCATACCGTAGAAGCGATCGAAACCGAAAACCGTCAAGTCGTAGCGGTCAAAATTCGCGATCAAAAAACCGGGAAAGTGTGGCGAGAAACCACCGATCTAGTAGTTGCTAACGTCACAGTTCAGAACATAGTTAAGCTATTAGGTTGGGAAAACCACATTTCCACCAATCCCCTCGATCGCATTTACCACCACCGTATKAATAAACTCCCCCCAGCTTCTGGGGCTTTCGTCATTTATTTAGGAGTTGATCAGTCAGCCATTCCCCCCGAATGCCCCCCCCATCTCCAATTTCTTTACGACTATAACCGACCCATTGGCGAAAACAATTCCCTATTTGTTTCCGTCAGCCACCCAGGGGACGGACGCGCCCCCCACGGACAAGCCACCATTATTGCTTCTAGTTTCACAGATACGCAGCAATGGTGGCATAACCCAGATTATCAGAAACTCAAACACGAATACACCCAACAGGCCATTAATCGTCTAAGTTCCTACTTTCAGCTTACCCCAGAAACAATCATTTATTCCTGTGCTGCCACCCCCCGCACTTTCGCCCGTTATACCGCGCGTGACCAAGGCGTTGTCGGTGGTGTAGGTCAGCGGATTTCCACCTTTGGACCCTTTGGCTTTTCCAATCGTACCCCCATTAATGGATTATGGCTAGTGGGAGACTGTACCCACCCCGGAGAGGGAACAGCAGGGGTATCCTATTCAGCTTTAACCGTAGTCCGACAACTCGAAAACCAGTTCACCCCTCCAAAACATTAGGGCGGCGCAGTATATCTATAACCTGGTAATTACCGGACAACTCAGGAAAATTTATACAAATAGCCATCTCTCCTAAAAACAGGTTTAAAATCTATTGGCTTGACTGAAAACTGAGTTTGGTCAGGTTTGGTTAAAACAAAACTGCCGCGACTCGACGGGGTGATTCTACCGATTCCATGTGTCTTATGCTTGGCTATATCCCCGGTAAGCCATCCCTTAATTGGCTTTAATGGGTTATGGCGAATCGGAAGCCTCTTGTTAGGAGCCGCTTTTTGACGGCCACCACGCCCAAAACAAGTAATTAGTAGTGGCTGGTGAGTTTTAATTTTCAACCGGGTCGGGGTGCTTTTTCCCACACAAGCCGCATCTAGCCAATGGGTTTTCGGTAGTCCTTGAACCGTCCGATTATATTTTGTTAAACCTCCAGTGCCAATTTCAATGGGTAATCCAGTTAGCTTCAGGCCGTTAAACAATGCCCATCGGGTAGAGTTGACGGCGGCCGCATTTTTCAGGGGGGCTTGGGCCTGAACTAGCAACCGCTTCAAGATTTCGGGTTTTTTTTCCAGAAACTCACGGGCCGACTGAGAACCTTTTTTCTGGGTATTGCACAGTGAGGAATGATTAAGAGAACGGAGGAAGTTGTCCATGCTTCAAATAATAGATAAGTAAGCGAATTGATTTGTACAACATCTCAGTGGACTTGGAATCACACAAAGTTTTGCGATGTAGCCTGGCTAAATAGTGCCTCAGACGGCAGTTTTCTCCTTCTACTCTTGTCATAGCCGTTTTGCTGACTAGATGATTGCAATCCTCAATTAAGCAAGGATAAACTTTGTATCCGTCCGTAATATATAAAAAACAAGCCCAGCCCTGAATCATTTGCCATAATGTGGTAAAAGGTGCGAAACGTTCAGGCATCAAATAGGGCTGCA
>NZ_PKGG01000177.1:0-11088 GCF_046480465.1 Arthrospira sp. PCC 8006 | reverse complement strand
TTGAAGCGGCTGCTGCGGTGTCCCATTCGTCGGGTTATCCCTTTGGGCTAAAGTCTGAAACACCCTCTGCATTGGCGCGTTGGGTTCCCCTTTCATCTGGATATCATCATCCTCCGTCCGTTGTATCGGTTCTGGCGATCGCTTCGTATTAGCAAAAACCGGGATATTAGCTAAATCGAACCCAGAGGACTCCTGCTGAAACTGCATTTCTGGCCGTGTCAGCTCCTGGTCTCGCCCTGCAAAATTCGCATCCTGAAACGGTCGAGACTGAAACTGTGCCTGGACAGGAACTGCATTGCCTTTCGCTTCATTGTGGCGTTTTTTCCGGCGTTGGATTTTCATCAGTATGTCCTCCTAACTTAGAGCTGATTTGTATACAAAACTTTAATAAACCTGAATTGTTGGCTGGGACTGAATTCAACTCACTTCAGAAATTAGAGTCTGAGCGATCGCGTTTTTATTATAACTCAAAAATTGACCGGTTGATGTCAATAAATGTAATTTTTGATGCAAGGACGGCAACAACCGGCAATTAAACCATCAAAACACTCACAAAAAATTGACCCTTTTCAAAAAATTTATTTATTATGGTTCGATTTGACGGATGGCTTCTGGCGGAAATTGATGACCTTCCATCACCATCATCAGGCCCGAAAAATATCGCTCTACCGTCTCAACATTGGTGTAGATCAATGAGTGAATTTGATGCCGGCTCAACGATCCACCTTCGACATCAATACTCGTTTTATATCGAATTTCACCGTCGCCAAAGTCCATTTCAAAATTGCCGATGCAGAGTCCATAGTTTGCTCGGCAAATAAATTCGGCAACTTGAGGAATTTTTGACTCGGGTACTTTAGCCACTAAAATCGAGTAAAAAATAACTTGTTGTTCTTCTTCTCTGACTTTTGCTTCGCAGATCCACCCTCGTGTTTGACCGTCAATTTTGAAAAACAAAATATTTTCTTTGGGGGGGATTTTTGCCCACTTAATCCCTTCTTCTTCAAACCAATTAATCACCATATCAGTCAAACTTTCGGACTGTTGTTTTTTCTCTGTGTAGGAGATGGGGGATTTTTCCGGTAAATTTTTGACCAAATTTTCTAAAATAACGTTGACCGAATTGATCAGATTTTCCAACAAATTTAGTAGGTCAAATTCATCGATGTATTCGGGGGAAATTTTTGGCTTTATTTCACTCAAACTGTCGATAATTACGGACGCTTGTTCCGACAGAAATTGTTGTTTGTCGGGAGACAAAGTTTCGGATTGGTTGGATTGCAAAAAGCTCAAAAATTGGACTATACTATTTAAGGTAACTTCTTGAAAATCTTGGCCCAAAAAAATATCTGACCACCCCACAAAATCCCATAAAGTTCTATAGTTGACTATCCGCAAAGCAAACCAACTCTCAGTCCGACCCATTTCCGATCCATTTTGGCGATCGCACCATTCCCAAAATCGACTGACAATGTGTTGCGGATCGTCCCCCGCTTGAATTAGCCTTTTTAATAACACAGGAGATAACAATAGGGTAATTTGAACGTCCCCAGATGACACTAAATTGATCGCCTCATGCCAACCCTCTAATACTTCTGGCGTGATATAAAATAAGCGATCTTGAAGAATTTTTTGATAAGTTAAACTCCCCACTTTTGCCGTCAATTGCAGTGCGGTCACTTGCCTTTCGGAACCGAGTAAGCGCAGGTACTCTGCATCTAAATCAATGAATTGTTCGTCAATTCCTTGCATTACAAATTTTCGTTCAACAGGAAAAACTAAATTTTCAGTCAATTGTTTTCTCCTTTCAACTGTTCCGATCATTTAATCCTATCGTGAGGCATCGGATATTTTCACTTTTCCCCTATCAACTCCATACCGACACGCAACAATCGACCGTCTCAGGAAGACCCGAGTTTTCGCGCAATTTGTTCGACCATATGATTTTTTAATTTATCTTCTAAGGCTTTATTTTTTTTCTGTTTATTTTCCAGGCGGTCTGATTGTTTTTTCATCTTTTTGTCCGATTTTGTGAACTCTTTATTTCTTTTCTCGGCGGTTTTTTTGTCTTTCTTTTTTTCCAATATTTGATTGTATATATCGCCGTATATTTCCATCATATTTTCCGCTTCTAAGCCCAGACGTTCAATATCCTTGATGTTCAAGTATTTCTTAATTGCCTGCATCTGTGCTTGACGATAATCATATTCTAATTTGTCCGATTTCAGGACTCCTTCTTTCGCTTGTTGCATCGCTTCTACAGGTAAACCTAACTTCTGTAGCGCTTTTTCAGCCAAAGCATCGCCCGCCCGCAATTTTTCATAAAGCAGCGTCGCGATTTCATTCCGTTTTTTACCTAGAATACCCCCTCTCCGTTTCCTAAACCAATGACCAATTTTGTACAGCAGCAATCCCACTGCGCCCAGTCCCCCCAAGGCGGCTAACGCGGCACCAATTGCCCATCCAATTGGGTTGGAAGCCAGAACTAAACCGATAATTCCTCCTCCAATACTAGCTAATCCAGAACTAAAAGCCAGAGCTCTTCTGCCACTTTTTTCATATTTTTGATCGATCGCATACTCCACGGCATTGACGACATCGGGATTGTACTGTTTGAACCCCGGATTTTGACTTTTAGTTTCATGCAGCAACTCTTTCAAAGAGTTTTTGGTCTGAATTGATTTCGCCATTGCACAGGCATCAATTACCGATGTAATGGCAGCAAAGAAGACTCCGGCTATACTGGCAATTTGGGCAACGATACTCACGACTGGACTCACTGCATTAAGCACCTTAGCAGCCCCACCAACAGCCGTATTCAAGCCTTCTCCCGCAGTGTATGCTGCCCCCTCAATTTTGGTTCGCTTATTTTTTGAACCAACATCCTGAATTTTCTGATTGGCTTGCTCCTGTTGCTTTGGTACTAAATCCGAGTTTTTTGGCAGTTGTGCTTTGGCTTCTTGGGAGACAATTTCAAATTTAGATTGTTTCGGTGGCGCTTCCTCTGCTGCCGACTCTTTCTGGTAGAGTTCCGTTACAACCTGAGACAATTCCGGATTTTTAGACAGTAATTTTTCGAGTTCTCCTCCCGCCTCCTGACCGACATTTATAGACGTTTGCACCTCGGTTCTACTCGGCAATTTATCCCCGTCAATTGTGGGCATATTTTTGCTCACATAGCGCTCTGCAGCCTCTTGAATTTGTTTCGGATCTTCTCCTTCACGTTGAATTTTGGCTTCGGAAACCCTACCGACAGGAAAAAATTGCGGGGAATTTTGTCGGTTAATTTTTCTGACACCCGGCCCCGAACCTTGCTGTACCACATGGGTCAACTCGTGGGCGATGAGCTTTTGTCCGCCCCGACTCTCCGGCTGATACTCTCCCTGTTTAAAAAAGATATCTTGACCCGTCGTAAATGCCTTCGCTTGGATGGATTGATTCAATTGACTCGCTTGGGAATTATCATGAATCCTCACACCCCTAAAATCTGCCCCCATYGCCTGTCCCATTTGAGACTGTAAATGCTCATCTAAGGGTTCACCACCACCCTTTTCTCGTTGAATTGATGACTCTAAATCTGCCGAAACTTCCCCACCCGCACTCGCTGTCTGTGGCTTCATCTGTACATCACCATCATCATCAAATTCCTCCTCATCAGACTCTCGCTGTAGGGTATTTGATAGCTCTTCTTTTTTCTGCAACTGAGAAATCCTCGGAGTCCTCAGCAACTGTGGTTGTTCCTGGCCTCCTTCTGCTTCCTGTTTCTGAACCTCCGGGTGCGTGGGGGGAGATTGAATCTGGTCTACAACTACATCCGCCACCCGGTCCGCTTCCTGTTCGTATTTATCCCCTACCGCCCCCACCGTCAGTTTAGCTTGAATCGGCTGCTGCGGTGTCCCATTCGTCGGGTTATCCCTTTGGGCTAAAGTCTGAAACACCCTCTGCATTGGCGCGTTGGGTTCCCCTTTCATCTGGATATCATCATCCTCCGTCCGTTGTATCGGTTCTGGCGATCGCTTCGTATTAGCAAAAACCGGGATATTAGCTAAATCGAACCCAGAGGACTCCTGCTGAAACTGCATTTCTGGCGATGCCACCTCCTGGTCTGGCGGCGCAAAATTCGCATCCTGAAACGGTCGAGACTGAAACTGTGCTTGCATCG
The DNA here is from genome assembly GCF_046480465.1 of Arthrospira sp. PCC 8006. Taxonomy (NCBI): domain Bacteria; kingdom Bacillati; phylum Cyanobacteriota; class Cyanophyceae; order Oscillatoriales; family Microcoleaceae; genus Arthrospira; species Arthrospira sp. PCC 8006. The sequence continues at coordinate 6,926 of NZ_PKGG01000177.1, read as the reverse complement.
GTGCAGAGCCAATTGATACTTCGGGTGAACCTTTCTTTCTACGTTGTATTCTCATCAGAAGCCCTCCGATTAGCTTGATCTGATTGCTCTAAATTTAATTAATCATCATCAAAAAGGCGATCGCACCTTAATTTTAAATCAAAACGGAATTATTCTCCCAATTCTCCCCGAACCAAATCCGCAATTTCCCCGATCCAGCGTTGTCGTTCTCCATGTTCGAGATTAAGAATATCAGCCCGAGACCAGTGGAAATAAAAAGCAATAAAGGCTACCTCCCGATACAAATCCTCTAGGGGGTAGCCCGCAACTCCCCCGCCAGAGAAATCCCAGCCTCTGGTGGATTAATCTGATTATATACCCCCTGTAAATAGTCCAAATCCGCTAAAAACAATCCCTCCAAGATATCCGGTCCCACCACAGAAATCTCCCCCAACTGGACAATGGATCGCGACAGCATCACCAAAACTCCATAGCTGGGATTTTCCCTCACCTGCAGATCTCTTTCTCGGAAAAGTTCATCCCACCCTGTCAGCGATCGCATGATTACCTCTCGATGCAAAGTTCCCTCCCCGTCCAACAATCCAACGGGGAGGGTAAAGCAAAATTGGGTCTGTGGCAAGTTTTCCGACAACATTAGATTAGGGACTAGAGAGTTTTGTAGCAGCCGGTGCTAGATAGGCCTTAATTAAACACTGGGGACACTGGCGCACCCGCTTTAGCAGAATAGGCTCCTACTAGGAACCCCCCCGCCTAAAAGCCACGGAGGATGTCAATTTCCTATCGTCGCTCTAAAAACGCGCCCAACTTTAATTAATCAGAGTCCGACTTGACCAAGCCGTTAATTTCCCGGTAGAAATCTTGCAGATAAGCCAAATCTACCGCAAACATATTCTCAATCACCGCCGTGGACACTTCCTGTAAACTACCGAGTTCAGTAATCACCCTGGCCAGGATAATCACAGTTGCATAGGCGGGATTCATCTGTACACGAGGATCGCGCAGCGGGATAATCTCATCGATCGCCCGCGACAGTCGCATCACCCCCTGTTGGTGCAGGTTCCCTTCCGGGTCCAAATACCCCTTGGGTAAAATAAACTCAAACTCCGTTTGCATCGTTTAATCGTGCCTTAGCAAAAGAATCGGGCTTTAAAGTCCCGTGTAACTACCTCGCGCCCAGCGCGGCGAGTACGTCACAAGATACGTTCAAACCCTTCGCAAGCAATTTCCAACTCCTCAACGGCTAAATCGCTTCCCGATGCCATATTATCGGTGATGCTATAACTAACCGGCCAGCCGCCACTAAAAGCAAACCGCGCCCCTTCCGAACTATCCTGACGGTAAATGGTCAAAAAACCATTTTTAAACTTAGATACCCAACCGCCATCATGGACAGTCGCGATCCAATCCCACAGTGTAGTGGAAGCCGTTAGTCCCCGACGCAGAGAAAAATTATCAACACTGTTGTTACCCGGAAGTTTAGTGCAAATCACCTGACCTCGAGTCGCCTTTCCCCACCTTTTTGGGAAGACCTCATTGTGGGTAATGACAGTCTGGGAATATTTGAACCCTCGGCACTCCATAAAGTAGCCATCCACATCATCCCGGCTGCCGTCCAAATGCAAAGCCACATAAAAACGGCAGGCGGTCAGAACTTCATAGAGATGATGTTTTTGGTTAATTAAATCACCAATCATGCCAATCGCTACCCTAACTAAACACTACACTTGTTCCCAAAGTTGCTACTTTCTGCAACCCGGAATGGCTAATTTCAATGGTTTCCTTAAACAGATCCGTTGAATCGGAACTAGCTTGGGTGGTTGTATATTTAGCGGGGAGACAGTCCCTCAAATTCCAACGAGCCCCCTCCGAGCCATCCTGTTTGTAAAGTACCAAGGAAGCATCACTCACCTTGGCGATCGCATCAGTTTTACCACCAAGCATCGCCGGCGGATGACAGTCGAGATACCATTTTACCAGGGCATCATTTTCAGCGGTAGTGATAAACTCCAGAGTCATATTTTCAAAAGTCACCGATGCTGGGGTAATTTGAGTTGCGCTTCTAACGTCTTTTCCCGAACCGATAGACTGTCCCTCTGCCGCCGGGTCGATACTAATAGAAATTCCACTCACTTTGGAAATCAGCAAACGAGTATTATTGCCAAATTCAAAGTAAAACCGCGCAGAAGTCAAATATTCATAAGCCATAATTTAAATCTCTCCTAACTGATAAGCGATTTGAAGGTCTTGTAGGGGCGGGTGCTAGATCCGCCACGGGAAAACCAGCCAACTACCTGCACCCGCCCTTCTTCTTTCAGGGGACGGGAAAACCAGCCAATTCTGGACCCGCCCTTCTTTCAGGGGACGGGAAAAACCAGCCAATTCTGGACCCGCCCTTCTTTCAGGGGACGGGAAAACCAGCCAATTCTGGACCCGCCCTTCTTTCAGGGGACGGGAAAACCAGCCAATTCTGCACCCGCCCTTCTTTCAGGGGACGGGAAAAATCAGCCCGATTCGATCACCCGCCGCCGATGCTGATTTACCCGAACTTACCCATAAATTAAACCGCAGCCCCACTCCTCATGCTGCCAACTTGACCACCCATAGCAACCTCTTTGGTAATCATTTCAGCAACGATTTCGTAGGTTTCAACCGCCAAATCCCCCGAGGTCGAGTCCATATCAGCGATCGAATACTTTTTCGGCCAAGCACGTTCGAGGTTCCAGCGTAAAACCTCTTCTCCGTCAGGAGAATACAGCACCACAGAACCACTAGCCCGGTACTGAGACCATTTCCCTTCTCCTCCCTCTTCCGGTGGTAGACAGGCTTTGAACCAAGCAAATAGCTGGCGGCTGGCATCGTTGGGGTCGTCGCTGATGTAAGTTTCGATGGTCATCGACGGGTTGGTTTCGTAACCGGCGATCGTGCTTTGGCGAACCCGGCGACCTTTGCGACCAGAACCCAAGGCTTTATCACCTCCGGCTACTTTTCCCTCGTAGGTCAGGGCTGCCATACTTTTGATATAAGCATTTTGGACAATATTCCCAACAGTATCATTGCGAAAATCAATTTGATACCGGGTGGCGGTAGTGGTAAAAACCGGAGCAGCACTACTCATAATTCGATTCCCTTGTGTAAGTGTCAATATCAAAAAAATCCCAACTGCCTCCAATCGGTTGGTTTTGGAGGCAGAGATTTAAGAGAGTTGGCTTATTCGCCTTCACCGTCAGCCGTCCACTGGCTGATGCGGAATATCACAAATTCAGCCGGACGCACTGGACAGACACCCACTTCCACAAACAGCCGACCCAGCATCATGCTTTGGGGGCTATTGAGTTCAGCATCGCACTTCACATAAAAAGCCTCACTGGGACTGCCACCGATTAAGGCTCCCGATCGCCATAATTCAGTTAAGAAGCTGCTAATGGTGCGTTTGACCCGCTGCCAGAGGTCTTCGTCGTTCGGTTCAAACACCACCCACTGGGTACCGTTTTCGATAGATTTTTCGATGTAGCTCATCAGACGGCGAACGTTGATATAACGCCATTCAGTTTTGTCGGGTTCCACCAAGGTACGAGCGCCCCAGATCCGGATACCCCGGTTCTCAAAAGGCCGGATACAGTTGATGCCAATAGGGTTCAGCAGTTCCTGTTCTCGGAAGTTGCACGGGTGAGTTAGACCGATCACACCTCGTGGGACTTCGTTAGCAGGCGCTTTGTAAACCCCCCGGGTTTCGTCCACCCGCGCCCATACTCCTGCCATGTGGCCGCTGGGGGGAATAGCTATGGGTCGTCCGGCGTTGCGGGGGTTCGGAACTAGAATCCACGGGTAGTACAGTGCCGCAAATTGCGATCGACGGTTAAATTCTATGCTCAACCAACGGCTGATCTCTTGCGGTTTTACCCGATCAGGCGGCGGGTCAAGGATGATCATTCGGTTGGGGGCGTTGGGGATGTCCCCGTCTGCGGCTCCCTCGCACATACTCACCATCAAGTCCATTAGTCCGTGGAGTTGATCAAGATCAATCAATCCCTGTTCGTAGACTTTCATTAAGTCTGGACAGCAAATGATAGTTACTTCGTCGATTTCAAACAAGCCCCGAATCCCGGTGCGCTCCTCCCTCACCCCTTCTACATGGCGCGCTAAGTTTTCTGTTTCTGCAATGATCGCCCCAGGACTAACTTCATACACCCCGTTAGACGGGCGACGGGCTAGGGGACTGCCACTGATGGCTAAATCCGTGGCGATAATATACTCAGATGCCTCCAGAGCGCTAACCACATAATCGGCTACTGCTGTTTCGATGTCTGGATTCATACTCAGGTGTGGGAACCGTTCGAGTTCCTCACCTCCCTGGCGAATAACTACGGTGAAAAATTCCCCTGTATTAGCAGTGACGATCGCTTCTGATGCTTCCGTTTCTTCGCTGGGGGGTTTGGGGTATCCTTCTGTAATTTGTACCCGGATAGAGCGATCGCTCACAGCCAGAAACCTGTTTTGGGAACTATCTGTTAGGGAACCCTCAGAACCACTATCTTCCGCATTTTCACGGATGGAAAATCTTAACGAAGGACGATTAGCGCGGTTGACAATTTCGGTTCCCGTTTCCCTCACTTCCGGCTTAGGAGAACCTGGGAGTCCTGTTCCCATGCTAGTAATCCAGCAACGACCGCCGCCGTTGAGAAACCAACCGTACACTGAAAAGGGAAGATAGGCTCCGAACTCCGTAAAACCGTCCGAGTTAGTTCGACCGAAGTATTCCAGATACTGCTTCCAACTGGTTACTAACATCGGCTTAAAAGGTTCAGCCCCACCTCGGATATCCTCCGTGAAACCGACAAATCCCGCTACAGCGGTGGGAACACCCTGAAGAGGTCGAGAGCCGCGATCGACCTCCTCAATGTAAACGCCAGGTGCAAAATAGTCAAGCCTAGCCATAAAATTTTTTCTCCCTGATATGGGTGGTATGTATGGAAGACAGCAAGTATCCCACTCTCAACTAAGTAGGGTGGGGCTTTCTCATCCTGAATAACTCTGGTGCGTCAGGTAGAATTTCACCGGGTTTCCCGATAATTTACCCGGTCTGACGCACCCTACAGCGTCAGGTAGAATTTCACCGGGTTTCCCGATAATTTACCGGGTCTGACGCACCCTACACATTCGCGACACTTTTTCGGCTATTCCCCGAAGCAGTTGCCGGCAAACCTCATCCTTCAATAACTGCAAGAATTAGCGCGTCATTACCTTTCTTCTCCTTTGACAACAGAAGAATTTTTGCCAGCATTCAAAAAACCTGGCAGCTAGGGAAGATCAACAATCCAGTAATGTCCAGTTTTTACTTATTTACTACCTATTGTATTAGCTCAATCACAGCCACCCAAAACCCCGTCGCTTCCTCCGAGTTTTCGGGGATGCTACAAAATCGCTTGATCTACAACGATTGCAGTTGTTGAAAATAATACAGCCAAACCTATAACAAATATACTAATTTTTACAACCATTGTTTAAGTGAATTAAAGTTTTGTGAATATTTGTGAATTTCTTGTTAATATATATAAAATTGGCGGTTGAATCCGATCGCACTCAGACTGAAAGTGGTATTAAATAATGGAAGATCAGAAGATCATCAGATTAGTTCTCATAAATCCGCGCATCCCATCATTCCCACCCCTTTAACTGGCCAAATCAGCCATGAGCAATCATCTAGCGGTCGCGACCGCCACCGCGACCTTACAGCGGATTATACAGCGAGCCGTGCAGAGAGACGTGGACGGAGCGCGAGTCACCACCGTGCGCCCAGACGGTTCGAGCGGGTCAATTCCCGAAACAGGTGTGAATCTATACCTGTATCACATCAAACGTAACCCAGCCCTCACCAACCAAGACACCCCCAACTTCCAACGACGGGGGGACATGACCCGACGCAGACAAGCGGCGATCGACCTATTCTATGTGGTATCCTTCTACGGGAATGATGGCGATCTCGAACCCCAGCGCCTGCTGGGTAGCGTCGTCCAAACCCTGGAAGACCAGTTAGTATTGAGTGCGGACACCATCCGATCGACGATCGCCGATCCCACCTTTACCTACCTCGCGGACTCCGATCTGGCTGAACAAGTCGAACAAATCCGCTCGGAATTTATCTCTGTCTCCACGGACGAACTCTCTAAAATCTGGTCTGTGTTCTTCCAGACCCCCTACGCCCTGTCCCTGGTGTACAAAGTGACTGTCATCATCATCGAAAGCGACATCGCCGGACGTTCCGCCCTACCTGTGCGCGATCGCATTTTAGGCGGTACAGTCTTTCCCAAACAACCCGTCATCACCCAAGTGGTCGCCGTGGGAGGTAAAAATCAACCCATTTTCAGTAACAGCATCCTCTCCATTCGTGGCCAGCATCTCTCTGGTGTCTTAACCCAAATCCGCATCGCTCAAGTAGAAGTAACCCCCCAAGTCCTCAACAGTGGGGAACTACGGCTCCCCTTGAGCCTGATTTCCCCCTCAGTGCTACGCGCTGGCGTGCAAAGCCTACAAGTCATTCACCTAAGCGCCCCACCCGCACCCCCCCGTAATGGGTCTCAGGTAGGGGGAACCACCACAGCGACTACCAGGCGTAAAACTCCCGCCCGTGTTCCCCAAGTGGAATCTAACGTCGCCCCCTTCGTCTTGCGCCCTACCATTGATGCGGTCACAGTCCTAGATTTAGATGGATTTGACGATGAGCCACGGTCGGGAACCCTCAGCATTAGCCTTAATTTGGCGATCGCCCCCGGTCAGCGAATTGTCCTGATGATGAACGAATACAACCTCAATAGCGATAATCCCGTGGGCTACCTATTCACCGCCCCACCCATTACTCGCGCCACGGCTACCGTCTCCATCCCCATTCGGGAAGTCAAACCCGGAGAATATTTAGTGCGAGTCCAAAT
>NZ_PKGG01000143.1:0-13713 GCF_046480465.1 Arthrospira sp. PCC 8006 | reverse complement strand
AACCTGTCCCTCTCACCGACCCGATTAATAAACCCGTCCCCACCCACCCGGTAATTAATGGATAATGGATAATGTAATGAATACAGACCCCCGTGAATCTTTAATTGAAGCATCTCGCCAATTTTATCAGCTAGGATGGATGGCTGGGACGGCTGGTAATTTGTCGGCTAGGGTGGAAGATGGCAGTTTTTGGATTACTGCTAGTGGTAAACAAAAGGGGAAATTGGCGGCGGATGATTTTGTGCGGGTTTCTCTCACGGGGGAATTGCTAGAAACCCCTAAGCCTGAGAATAAACCCTCAGCGGAAACGAGTATCCATCAGGCGATTTATTCCTGTTTTCCTGATGCTAAAGCCTGCTATCATGTCCATTCGGTTGAGGCGAAATTGGTGACTAATTTTGTGGAAGGAGACCAATTGCCTTTACCTCCGATTGAGATGTTAAAAGGTTTGGGGGTGTGGGAGGAAAATCCCCAGGTGTTTATGCCGGTTTTTAAAAACCATTTACAGGTTCCCAAAATTGCTAAAGAAATAAGCGATCGCTTTCACCAAGAACCCCCGCAAGTCCCGGCTTTGTTAATTCGTAATCATGGGGTGACAGTCTGGGCTAATTCCGCCGCCGAAGCGGAAAATCATGTAGAATTAGCCGAATATATCTTTAGATATATTGTAGCAGCCCGTCAGGTAGGCATCAAGTTTTAAAACATCGCCATAATCCCCCCATAGATGATACCACTAATGGTAGCCATAGCGACGACCAGCGCCACAAAGACGACAGTTTTTTGGGTGCCGATAATATTACGAATAACCAGCATATTAGGAAGGGATAAAGCCGGACCTGCTAATAATAAAGCCAAGGCGGGTCCGTCTCCCATACCATTACCAATTAATCCCTGTAAAATGGGCACTTCTGTTAAGGTAGCAAAATACATAAAAGCACCAGCGATCGCTGCAAAAAAATTCGCCCAAATGGAATTACCACCCACCGCCGTAGCGACCCATTGAGAAGGAATTAAGGCTTCCTGACCGGGACGACCTAATAAAGCGCCCGCAATTAATACCCCTAGCAATAATAGGGGTAAAATTTGTTTAGCATAATCCCAGGAAGACTCAAACCATTCTCCCGCCTCATTTTTATCGTTACTGGTCAACCAAGATAAACCGACCACGGCAAAACTAAAGGCAATCAAAGGGTATTGATGGAACTGTAATGATAATACCACAGTGACAGCACCAATTAACAAAACTTTTCCCAGGTTGAGATTTAACCAAGCGACTAAAATGGCAGCCAAGGCGATACCAAACAAGCCAGTTATCCACCATTTTAAGGAATAGATAAGATACCACAAACCAGTATTAACATCTGGCGGACTCCAATTAGCAAAAACTAGGATACCGACCAGGACGGCAAAAAATACGGCATTTTGCCATAAGGGGCGAGTCTCTTCGGGTTCAGACAACAGGGAAGCGGCTTTGACTTTTTCGATTTCTTCATGGCGGAAAAACCACTGGATTGATAAGCCGATAATAATGCTAAAAATAATGGCACAAATTGCCCTGGCTAGACCTAATTGCCATCCTAAAACTCTAGCAGTGAGAATAATGGCTAGAACGTTAATGGCGGGTCCTGAGTACAGAAAAGCGATCGCCGGACCCAAACCCGCCCCCATGCGGTAAATTCCGGCAAATAAAGGGAGTACAGTGCAGGAACAAACTGCTAAAATAGTACCGGATACAGAGGCGACACCATAAGCCAGCCAAGGGTTAGCCTTGACTCCCAGATATTTCATTACTGAGTCTTGGCTAATGAAAACAGCGATCGCACCCGCAATAAAAAACGCCGGAATTAGACACAGCAAAACGTGTTCTTGAGCGTACCAGCGGACTAGATAAAGAGACTCCCAGAAGGCATTTTGTAGCCTTTCCGACTGTTGTATGGCTTCTACAGGGAGATAAAAGCACAGTAAAAATATAGCGATAATGAAGGCGAGAGGCTGCCACTGTTCCCGCCAAAAAGTGGAAATTCTCATGTGTTTACTCCGGGCGATTTTCCGCAGTTTAGATTTATAAAAAAAACCTGGTGGAAGAGGTAAAATTGTGGGGAATTTTTGGCAAGACATGGTATAATGAGATGGGATAATCCCAACGCACCAGGTTTCCTAGGGTATAGACTTAAATTAAGGTTTGAGATGAGTTTGGATCTGTTCAGGGGTGGCTACTTTCCCCTGACTGACTACCACATCATTAATCACCAAGGCGGGGGTTTTCATAACTCCTCGTTCAGCTATTTTGATGGGTTCGGTAATGTGTAAAACTTCCGCGTCGATATTTAGGGAGGCGATCGCCTCTTTAGCGTTGGCTTCTAGTTGCTGACACTTTTTGCAGCCAGTCCCTAGGACTTCGATTTTGACAGCAGTCATGATTTGAGTTCTCCTGAACTATAACTGATGCCGACTATTGTAGAGCTTATACTTAGGTATAATGTCAAGGGGTGGGCGGGTGTTTGTGGCTATAATTATCTAGGATGACACATTGTTGGTGGGAATTAGTGCGATCGAGATTAGTCTGACATTCCTGCACTAGGGGCAATAATTCATCATGTAAGGCCTGTAATTGGTCAATTTTATCGCGAATTTGAGTAAGTTTACAATTCAAACGTTCATAAACAGCCTGACAAGTAAGCGATCGCTGATTTTTAAGTTCTAAAATATCCTTAATCTCCAGCAAAGTTAAGCCCAAAGACTTCGCCCTAATAATAAAGCCAATTCTCTGCAAATCCTCCTGAGTAAATAGGCGATAACCCGCCTCATTCCGTTGAGGAGAAGGGATTAATCCTCTCCGTTCATAAAAATAAATCGTTTGTGGATTAATTCCCAAAATATCAGATACTTCACCCACCTTAAACATAAGTATTTCCCCCCTAGCCGACAGAAAGCGAATTTTTGCAATACTTGACCAGAGCCAGCCATGTCCTTAATAAAGTTATCGATAAAACTGCCCTAAATCGCAAATCTTTGATAAGATACCCCCATAACCGATAATAAAGAGGCGCAACCAGCGCCACTGTGGTTCTGGCTAACACCGGAACCAATTATAGGACACCCAACAGCGGCGAGTCAGGATGGAATGGCATATCACCGATGCCCAAAGTTTGGGTATCATCGATCGCGAAATCGGTACTCATGTGTTTTCTCCCGCAGAGTACGAAATTGTCCGGCGGGTGATTTACACCACGGCCGATTTTGAATATAAAAGCCTTGTGCGCTTTTCAGACCAAGCCCTGCAAGCCGGAGCAGCGGCTCTAGCTGCCCGTACTACAATTATAGTAGATGTACCCATGGTGCAGGTGGGTATCACTCCCCAAATTTTGTCAACCTTTGCTAATCCAGTGTACTGTTCCCTGGACACGGTGACTCGACCCCAACGGGAAAAAAGTCGCACGGCTTGGGGTATTCAAACCCTAGCCAAACGTTATCCAGAGGGAATTTTTGTAGTGGGTCAGGAACAAACGGCCCTATCAGGGTTAGTAGATTTAATTGAGGCTGAGGAAATTAAACCCGCCTTAGTCATTGCTACGCCATCGGGGTTTGTGGGGGCGGATGTAGCCAAATCGCGCTTAAATGATTCTATGGTATCTCATATCCGTATAGACGGCCGCAAGGGTAGTTCAGTGGTCGCTGTAGCCATAGTTAATGGCTTGGTAGACCTAGCTTGGCAAGCCTACGGCAGAAATGAGTCAGGGGGCGGTTAATCATAGGCTTGCTGACGGGGAGAGGGAGTCCGACGAGGCGATCGCGATTGGGGACGGCCATAACGCGATCGCATCTCCCGGGTAATTTCCATAAACATATCCCGCCGTAAATATGGATATGACCCCACCCAAATATTTTGACTAGGAATATACACATCAGATACCTCATTAATGCTGCTGAGGTCATCCAGATAGGAAGTTACCAACATCACCGCCACCTGACCGCGACTAAGTCGTTTATGGTTGCGGTTGAGGGGGGCTTCAATTTTCACCACAAANCCCGGTCTTATCCCCCACTTCTACATTAATCCGCCGCTCTAAGTTTTCAATGATAATTAAATCACCCTTAGAGTTAACAGATTCCTGCTCATTAGTTACCGCTTCGGAAATATAATAATCCAAAACTTTACCCTGCCAAAATCCACAATAGGGATATTTGCGAAACTGGCGATTTCGTATACTAGCGTCCCAAATGGGACCCCACAGCCAATATAAAGCAAACATCACCAAAGGAATTAACAAAATTTGCCGGCCTTCAAATTGTACTGATAACTCCACTAAGGCGAGAATTAACGTCCCCACAGCGGACACTAACAATCTTCTGATAAATTGCGATGGTTTCCCCCAACAGTGTTGATACTGTTCGCTAGTAGCCACAGCCGGGACGAGTTCATGGAAAGTTTGACGGGTGAGTGGAATTAGCATAGAATCAACGCCTAATATGAGCAATGCCTAATCTGAGACACAATCCAGGGGCGGGTAGTCATTAATCATCCATTATCCATTATCCACGATTAGAGAATTTTCTCTAATCCATACACCAAACTTTTCAGGGATAAGACTTGACGAATTGCCAGCAAGACACCGGGCATATAGCAACCGCGATCGGTGGTATCGTGGCGGAGGGTATAAATTTGACCAGCCGCCCCAAAAATCACCTCTTGGTGAGCAATTAAACCAGGTAAACGGACACTATGAATGCGGATTTGTTCATCAGCGATCGCACCTCTAGCGCCGGGTAGTTGTTCGGTTTCTTTAACTTGGCTTTGGTTATAGGTTTTCCCAAACTCTGCCAACATTTGGGCAGTTTTAACCGCCGTGCCGCTAGGTGCATCAGCCTTTTGATTATGGTGTAACTCAATAATCTCTACATGGTCAAAATATTGAGAAGCAGCGATCGCCGCCTGTTGTAAAAGTACAATGCCAATGCAAAAATTAGGAATCAATAAACATCCCATGCTGGCTTTATCAGCAAATTCGGCCAAATCCTGAATTTGGGCTTCACTTAACCCAGTAGTCCCCACCACCGGACGGACACCATAGGCGATCGCCGCCCGAATATTGTCATATACTGACTCTGGGTGGGTAAAGTCCACCATCACCGCTGGCTGCTTTTCCTGGGCCGCCATAGCCAGCATTCCTTCGCGATCGTTTGTAATGGGAATCTCTAAAGGTTCCATCCCCGCCAAGGTTCCAGCATCTTCATTCAGATAAGCCGGATTTCTATCAATCGCCCCCAACAGGGTCATATCCTGTGCAGCAGCCACCGCTTTGACCACCTCGCGACCCATTTTACCGCCAGCACCATTGACCACCACTGGAATTGGAAATTGACCTACCATGACTTTAAACCAGAAACATCCTTGATTAGACTATTATGAGACTATCCAACCACTTTCTGTCTATAGAAGCTAGAGAACTGCCCCATCTAAATTGGGTATGATAGAATAGGGTAGTCCATTTCTGCTGATTAATGCTGCGTCACAACTCTGCTTCCCAATGGTCACGGCTATCTCAATGGCAATTGCTGGTCTTACGGATTACTCCCCCATTGTGGTTGATTATTAGCCTCACCAGCACCTTATTACTAACTGGGATTAAACTCAGGGGAGATTTGCAACCAGTAGAATTGAGGTTGTTTGACGGGTTAGTTCGCCTCCGACCCGAATCGGAACCTGATGACCGCATTTTGATTGTAGCCATTACCGAATCAGATATTGCCGCCCAAGAACAATGGCCTATGTCCGATGCCGTATTAGCCCAAGTTTTAGCTAACCTACAACAGCATCAACCGAGGGCGATCGGTTTAGATATATATCGGGATCTACCTCACCCACCAGGTAGCGCCGAACTAGGTCAACAGTTCCAAGCTCCTAATGTATTTGGGATCACCAAAATTGGCAACCCCGACAATCCCAGTATTCCCCCCCCTCCTCAACTACCACCCAAGCAAATCGGCTTTAATGACCTAATTCTCGACCCAGACGGGGTAGTGCGCCGCCAACTGTTATTTGCTGAATCCCAGGGAAATACCTTTTTTTCCCTCGGTTTACGATTGGCATTACATTATCTAAAATTTGAGGATATCGAACCCAAAAATTATCACAAAAAGCCCGAATATATGGAGTTAAATAATCGGGTATTTGTGCCTTTAAGGTCTCATAATGGGGGCTACTCCAATATTGACGATCGCGGTTATCAAATCCTGCTCAACTATCGGGCAGTTCAACCCGCCCCCGTCGTCACCTTGAGCCAAGTCTTAGCCGGTACAGTTTCCCCGGATTTAATTAATGATAATATTGTCTTAATCGGAGCCACTGCACCCAGTATTAAAGACGAATTTTTTACCCCCTATAGTGTCAGTGAATCCACAGCACCGAAAATGCCAGGTGTTTTTATTCATGCCAATATAGTTAGTCAGATTTTAGGGGTAGATTCCGGTAATTCTCAGACCTCTAATTTATTCTGGTTTGTGCCTCAGTGGCTAGAAATTATCTGGTTGAGTCTTTGGGGAATTTGTGGCGGTTTCCTGGCTTGGCGTATCCACCATCCAGGAATGCAAGGCTTGTACTTTTTCCTGGGGATATTCGCAATTTTTGGCACTACCTACGTCCTGTTTTTGTTTAATGCTTGGATTCCCCTAGCTTCTCCGGTTTTAGCCCTGACTTTAGCCGCCACTGGGGTAATTGCTTATAAACAAATTCATAACTTCCTTCATGATTCCTTAACTGGATTGCCTAATCGTTCCCTATTTCTCGATCGCACTCAACAAGCGATCGCCAAATCTCAACGGAATAAATCTATCTGTGGCGTATTATTTATTAATGTTGATAATTTCCGCCTAATTAATGACAGCTTAGGAGACTTAGCCGGTGATCAACTGCTCCTCCAATTAGTAGAAAGACTAAAAAACTCTGTCCGATTAGGGGATACTATAGCACGTTTGGGCGCTGATGAATTTGCCATTTTGCTGAGGAATTTACAATCAGTAAATAATGCGACCATCGTGGCTGAACGCATCCAAAAAGACTTAACTTATCCCTTTATTCTCAATGGTCATGAGGTATTTAAAACCGTGAGTATTGGCATTGCTTTAGCCGATACAGCCGAAACTCGCGCCGAAGATTTACTCCGTAATGGTAACACCGCCATGCTGAGGGCGAAGTCTCTCAAAAATATTCGATATCAAGTATTTGAACGCACTATGCAGGTGGGTGGCTTGGATCGCCTGCAATTAGAAACTGACCTGCGTTTAGCCGTAACCCGTGGGGAATTTGTCATGTATTATCAACCTGTCATTTCCTTAACAACTCGGGAAATCGTCGGTTTTGAAGCCTTAGTACGTTGGCAGCATCCTCGTCAAGGCTTGGTGACACCAGAACGGTTTTTAAAAGTCGCTAAAGAAACCGGATTAATTATTCCTATTGGTCGCTGGGCTATGCAAGAGGCTTGTCATCAATTGGCAATTTGGCAGCAGTCTTTAAAATCTGATTGTCAGATTATTGTGGGCGTGAATTTATCGGGCAGACAGTTTATTCACCCTGATTTAGTTACTGAAATTCAGGGAATTATTCAAGATTCGGGCATTGACCCCAGTGGCTTACGATTGGAGATTACCGAAAGCGTGATTATGGATGATGTGGAAGCTACTATTCGCCTCCTTCATCAGTTAAAGAATTTGCAAATCAAGTTAAGTATTGATGATTTTGGCACCGGGTTTTCATCCCTGGGTTATTTACCTCGTTTTCCCGTGGATGTCCTGAAAATTGACCGCTCATTTATTGCTCATATTGGGGAAGCCACAGAGGTGGAAAATTTGGCAATTGTCAGAACTATTTTGATGTTAGCACAGGCTTTAAATTTAGATGCGATCGCCGAAGGAGTAGAAACCCCTGAACAATTGGAACAATTGCGATCGCTCGGTTGTGAATATGCTCAAGGCTACTATTTCCAAAGACCTATATCGGCTGACCATGCTACACAATTCTTTACATCTCATCCCCATTGGTAAATACATTTTCGGGAACCAATGCCCTAATATTTACGTCACCAGTCGAGTCGATTTTGTGATCACCTCTTTGATTGAGGTCAAAAATATCTAGGAGTTTATTATTTTGATGTCATGGTTCATTCTGCTTCTATTCTCACCGTAGGCGATCCGGCTCCCTGGTTCAGTTTACCGGACTCCAACGGCAAAAATATTGTCCTCCGTTCCCATGCTGGGAAACCAATTCTGTTAGTATTTTATGCAGGGGATCAAATCTCAGAATGCGAAAAAATCGCTTGTCGATTGCAAGATATTATGTCCCTGTGCGATCGCTTTGATCTTCAGATTTTTAGCATCAGTCTCAACCCCCCCTCAACTCGCAAAACCTTCGCCGAAAATCATCACCTTAATTATTCCTTACTCTCCGATTTAAAAGGAGAAGTTAGCACCAAATACGGAGCCTATATTTGCGACGGCAAAAATAGCAACACCATCGTTTATAACCGTGTCGCTTTCCTGCTCGATCGCAATCTTCGCATTCTCAAAATTTACCCATTACATCCCCTCGAAGAATTTACCCAACAATTCCTAGGAGAAATTCAAGATTTAGTCGCCCAAGAACCTCCTCGCCTCATCAAAATGCAGGCTCCTGTGTTGCTAATCCCTAAAGTTTTGGATTTACGTTTCTGTCGGGAACTCATCCATATTTGGGAAACTCAAGGTAATGATGAATCAGGGTTCATGAAAAGAGAAGGAGAAAAAACCGTCGGCTATGTTGACCCCAGTTTCAAGCGACGGCGCGATCACTTTCTACAGGACGGACCCGTTAAAAATTACATCGATTCTATTATGCAGCGCCGGGTATTTCCCGAAATTCTGCAAGCCTTTCAATTCCAGCTAACTCGCCGTGAATGCTACAAAATAGGCTGCTATGATAGTGAATCAGGGGGCTTTTTCCGACCCCATCGAGACAACACCACTGGGGGAACATTGCATCGGCGATTTGCCATGACTATTAACCTTAATGCTGAAGAATACGAAGGTGGTTGTTTAAGATTTCCTGAACACGCACCCCATTTGTATAAACCCGCCACAGGGGATGCTATCATATTTTCCTGCTCTACCATGCACGAGGCTACTGATGTGACATCGGGGCGACGTTTTGCCTTGCTTTCTTTCTTCTATGGTGATGAAGATGCCGAAAAACGCAATGCTTACGAAAACCGGGTCAGAAATGATTACAGTCGTGTCATCAAGCTGAATGCTTAATTAAGCATCATTTGGGGGGTTAAGTTAGCCCCCTATTTTGTGAAGTTTAACCAGGGTGAGAATTAATTTTATGAAAGTTCTAAAGCAGTCGCCATCTCTGAAAGCTAAATTTAAGCAAAATATTAATCGCAAAGTATCCAGCCAACGGGAGGAAGCTAGTCAGGGTTTGGGTGGTGGTTTCTTGGGGATGATAGGCGCAGGAGTATTTGAATTTAAGCAAATCCGAAATCAAGTTAAGGGTAGTTTAGGGGAAAATTTAATTGCTCTGTTGCTGATGACCTTTCCTGATAATTGGGTATTATTTAAAAATGCCCTGATTCCTGCTACTTCTGGCAGTTTAACAGAAATTGATTTGCTAGTGATTGGGAACCGAGGTATTTTTTTAATTGAAGTGAAAACCTGGAAGGGTTCCTTGGCGGCTAATCAAGATAACTGGAAACGGCGTGAGGGTTCCCAGTGGGTTCCTGTATCTAACAGTCCTACTTCCCAAAGTCTTTATCATCAACAGATGTTTCAGCGGTGGATTTTTTCAGAAATACCTGACTTACCTACTGATTGTATTACTGCGCCCGTGGTTTTTCCTATAGCTAAATGGGTGGGGGCTAAAAATTGTTCTGTGCCAGTTTTAACGAGTATGACAGATTTAATATCAATGATATCGAAATCTCCCGCATATCTCACAGATGAACAGGTKTTTAGGATTAGTAAACATATCCAAGAATATGAATTGTCACCCTTATCTAAACCGCAACCGCAACCGCAACCAGAAACGAAGCCTAAGCCTAAGCCTCGCAATTCTCAACCGGAACCGGAACCGGAACCGGAACCGGAACCTAAGCCTAAACCTAAGCCTAAACCCAAACCTAAGCCTAAGCCTAGGTTAAAAAAAGATATGTAAATCAATTTTTAATGATGATATCACCACTGCTACAAGTTAAAAATTTAGAAACTCGTTTTATCACGACTGATGGGGTAGTTAAGGCTGTTAATGGCATTTCCTATCATGTTAATGCTGGGGAAACTCTTGGCATTGTCGGAGAATCGGGTTCGGGGAAAAGTGCGGGAGTGTTATCAATTTTGCGGCTAATTTCTGCCAATTCCGGCCGGATTTCTGGGGGAGAGATTTGGTTTGAGAAGCAGGATTTACTTAAAGTCAATAAATCGGCATTAAGAAGGATTCGGGGTAACAAAATTTCGATGATTTTTCAAGATCCGATGACTTGCTTAAATCCGGTTTTAACTATTGGTAAACAAATTACTGAGGCTATACAAGTGCATTCTGGGGCTACTAAATTAGAGGCACAACAACAGGCGATCGCCCTTTTAGAAAAGGTCGGTATATCGTCAGCAAAACGCCGACTTGGTAGCTATCCCTATCAATTCTCTGGGGGAATGCGACAGCGAGTTATGATTGCTATGGCATTAGCCTGTCATCCACAATTATTAATTGCTGATGAACCGACAACCGCCTTAGATGTAACTGTGCAAGCCCAAGTTATTGAGATGATTAAACAGTTGCAAAATGAAATGGGAATGGCGGTAATTTGGATTACCCATGATTTAGCACTTTTGGCGAGATTTGCCGATCGCATTTTAGTCATGTATGCAGGTCAAATTGTCGAAGAAGCGCCCGTTAATCAACTCTATAAGCATCCTCGTCACCCCTACACAATGGGATTGTTAAAAAGCCTCCCCCGTCCTGACCGCGACATGGGAGAGACTCTCCCGGCTATCCCAGGGACTCCCCCAGATTTGATTAACTATCCTCAAGGTTGCCCCTTTGCGCCTCGATGTCAATATGCGATCGACCGTTGTTTTCAGGAAGATCCGATTTTAGAATTAGTCGCCACCCATCATCAAGTCGCCTGTTGGGTTAAACCATGACTTGACAAAAGGATGATTTTATGCTACCTAAAATCTATCTATTTTCTTGGAATTTTTGATACCTGATGGTTGCCAAAACACACCCCAGTAAGCCAGAAACAGATACCCTATTAAGAGTTGAGAATTTGCAGGTACACTTTCCAGTCAGTGGGGGTATATTTCGACAGAAACAGGTAGGGATAATTAGGGCAGTAGATGGGTTAACATTTGAGATAAAACGGGGTGAAACTCTTAGTTTAGTTGGGGAGTCTGGCTGTGGGAAAAGCACTACAGGTAGGGCGATTTTACAGCTTCAAACTCCCACAGGTGGCCAGGTTTATTTTAATGATATTGATCTGACTAAATTAGATGCCCAAAGGTTGCGGATCATGCGCCGCCAAATGCAGATAATTTTCCAAGACCCCTACGCTTCCCTAAATCCGCGAATGACCCTAAAAAAAATCATTGGGGAACCCCTATTAATTCATAGATTAGCTAAGGGTGAATCCCTGATTAATCGAGTGCAAGAGTTATTAGAATTAGTGGGACTGAATCCCCAATTTATTAATCGTTATCCTCACGAGTTTTCGGGTGGTCAAAGACAGCGAATAGCTATAGCTAGGGCTTTAGCAGTTGACCCGGATTTTTTGGTCTGTGATGAACCGATCGCCTCTTTGGATGTTTCTATTCAAGCACAGGTAGTTAATTTAATGCGATCGCTACAAAAACGCCTGAATTTAACCTATCTATTTATCGCCCATGATTTAAGTATAGTCCGCTACATTTCCAGCCGGGTAGCAGTCATGTATTTAGGTAAAATAGTGGAAATAGGGGAGTGCAATTCTGTCTATGATTATCCCCTTCATCCCTATACTAAAGCCTTACTTTCTGCTGTTCCTATTCCCGACCCAGAAATCGAAGCCAAACGGGAACGAATTATCCTGAAAGGAGATGTTCCCAGCTTTTTATTACCCTCCTGTGGATGTCGATTTTATAGCCGCTGTCCCTCGGCGAAATTAGTTGGCGATCGCTGTCGGGTCGAGGAACCCCAATTGCGAGAAATTAACCCCGGACATTTTGTTTCCTGTCATTTATGGGATTCCCAAAACCCTCTATAAATCCTATGATTCTGTAGTGTGACCAGCTTTAGCGATCGCCGCCCTTAGCGCCGACTCAGAAGCAGTTGCTTCCACAGTCACCACCTTTGTATTTAAGTCAATATTGACAGTAGCATCACTATCAACAGTATGAATAGCCTTGGTTACACTGTTAGCACAAGCATCACAAACCATTGAAGAAACCGTAAGTTTTATAGTCATAACTAGCCTCGTAAAATACCCGTATAGTATAGCATTACAGTAAGATTTGAGAATTGTATTAAGAGAAATCCCCTCAAATCCAGGTAAATATCATAACCTGAGACCTCCCGAATCACACTGATAGGCTATAATCGTAAATATCCATACTTAATCAATGTTCCATTATAGTCTTAGTTAACCCATGTCTCTAGTTCCTCCTAACAATCTCAGGCAAAAAATTATCGAAATGGTCGAAAATTCTCAATCCCATCCTACCGCATGGTTTGAAAGCCTTTATGCTGAATCCCAAGGCGATCCGTCTTTGATTCCTTGGGCCACATTGGTGGCTCATCCCCAACTGCAACAATGGCTAGAAAATCATGCAATTGAGGATGATAATAAAACCGCTTTAGTGTTGGGTTGCGGGTTAGGAGATGATGCGGAAGCCTTAGCAGATTTTGGCTTTCAGGTGACAGCTTTTGATATTTCTCCAACGGCGATCGCTTGGTGTCGCGAAAGGTTTCCCAATTCTCAGGTAAATTATACAGTCGCCGACTTGTTAGACCCCGATCCTAATTGGCGAGAAAAGTTCGATTTTGTACTCGAATCTAGGATTACTCAATCCATGCCTTTACAAGTCCGATCCCAAGCAATTAAGGCGATCGCCAATCTGGTGGCTCCCGATGGTATTTTATTGTTAATTACCCGATTTCGTGACACCGAAGCCGCACCGGACGGCCCCCCATGGCCTTTATCTGAGGCAGAATTATCAGCCTTTAAAACCTGCGGCTTGACCGAAATAAATCGCCATGAATTTGTAGCCGAAAACCGTCCTGATGCCCGGCAATTATGTATTGAATATAAATCAATAAATGAACCCTTCAGTTAATCCCGAAACCCAATCATTTATCAATCATGTATCAGCATCTAATTACCCCCCAATTAGTGCCATGGAACCCGCCGAATTGAGAAACCTTAATCAGATGTTTGTTAAAGCCAGTCACCCACCGGAAGCGATCGCCAAAGTCGAAAATCGCACCATTGCGGGTCTCGGTGGAGAATTACCAATCCGCATTTACACCCCCAAGGGAAACCAACCCTTTCCGGTTCTAGTTTATTTCCACGGTGGCGGTTATGTGATCGGTAATTTAGACATGGTAGATAGTATTTGTCGCAGCCTCGCCAATGGCGCAGAATGTGTGGTTGTCTCAGTAGACTATCGCCTCGCACCAGAACATCCATTTCCAGCCGCCATTKAAGATGGTTT
>NZ_PKGG01000585.1:0-394 GCF_046480465.1 Arthrospira sp. PCC 8006 | reverse complement strand
AGTCAAAAGAATAAATAACTTTTACAGTTCATTTATTAGATTAGGAACTTCAAGTCGAGCCGATTTAGAGGAAGATAAAGAAATCAGGATTACAGATAAACTGGCTGAATATATCCAATCTAACCTTGAAGAAGAACAAGTATTGTTTTTACCTACTTATCGCCGAATTGAAAAAGAATTAAGGGATGTTTTTCCAGATAGAGACTTTGAGGATGTATTCCCTGTTTCTCCAGCAAATCGTTCTCAGAAAAAGCCCCAGGCTGGATATGTCGAACTTGTTGAGTTTGGCATGGAAGATGTAATTCGAGCCTTTGACTCGACCTTATCAGACTTAGAACAAAATTTCCGCCAAGAACTGAATCGATTGACTGGAAGTTACTTAGGGGATATTATT
>NZ_PKGG01000477.1:0-980 GCF_046480465.1 Arthrospira sp. PCC 8006 | reverse complement strand
CTTAGAGTTTATTGGGTAACTAGAGCATACCACAAAGGGAACAAAGTTTCTGGGGCGGCGTTGAAAGCAGCAAGGAACGCGACATCCAGAAAGCTGGCTGAGACTTTGTTTAAGGCTCTGTGGGATATGCGGTAATAATCCCCATATAATGCTCATATCAAACTTGTACCCCGATCCAATTCCCTAGGTCGGGGTTTTTATTGGTGAAAGTTTGGGAATAAGATAGAAACTTGGTAGCCTCGTCTCTTTAGAGCGAGGCGGAAAAGTGACTCGGCGGATTTATCCGCATTCAATTAATGATGATGCGGATCTTCAATATATTTCTGGATAGTTGTCGCACTGACATTACCTGCGGTACTAAAAAAATAACTTTTACTCCATAAGCTAGGTAGTTTCAATAATTCAGGAAATTCTTTCCGAAGGAAATTAGAAGATCTCCCTTTGAAAAACCTAACAATTAAATGAATTGGGATTGTTGGGGGAAACTCAATAAAAAGATGGACGTGATCAGGTGCTATCTCACCAGCTCGAATATTCCAATTCTTTTCCGTTGCCAACTCCTGCCAGATTTGATAAAGCCTGTTCCGAATATCGCCTTTGAGAACAGGCTTCCTTCGTTTTGGGACAAAAACCAAATGGACAATAGCCAGCCCGATAGAGTGATTATAGTGTTGATACTCAAAACTTTTCTTTCTCATTGTCAATTTTATATTTAATGGCTATAATGTTGATCATATTACAGTAAACGACAAAAAGATGTATGGTTGTCAACAGGTTCTAATTCATACCAGTCGTGATATTGAGGCGATTATCGAGTATCTTTGTTCAGAATCTAACAAGATCTACAATTGCGCTCTTTATTACGCTAGGCAAATGCTTTTCAAAAAGCACGTTTTTGTTAATAGGGGAGCCGTTTGTTCTGAGATGTCTAAAAGTGCCAACCAGCATTTTAAGGCCATGTATGTTTCTTCTGCTCAACC
>NZ_PKGG01000614.1:0-354 GCF_046480465.1 Arthrospira sp. PCC 8006 | reverse complement strand
TTTGTCGGCTTCGGCGTTGGCTTCGGCTTCCTGTTTCATCTTCTCGATTTCTTCTTTAGACAAGCCGGAAGAATCTTCGATGCGGATGCTTTGCTCTTTACCGGTGTTTTGGTCTTTCGCAGAAACATTGAGGATACCGTTGGCATCAATGTCGAAGGTTACTTCGATTTTTGGAATGCCGCGCGGTGCAGGTGGGATTCCGTCTAAGTGGAAACGACCGATGGTTTTGTTGTCATTTGCCATGGAGCGCTCACCTTGAAGTACGTGAATTTCTACCGAAGGCTGGTTGTCGGCAGCGGTAGAGAAGGTTTCACTTTTCTTGGTAGGGATGGTGGTATTTGCTTCGGTGAGCTT
>NZ_PKGG01000490.1:0-835 GCF_046480465.1 Arthrospira sp. PCC 8006 | reverse complement strand
AAGGATACCCGTTTTWTSAYTGTTGRTTGTTGGGTGTTTAGTGTTGGGTTACGCTGCGCTTCACCCAAGCTACTGTCTTACTCCCTCTCCCTGTGGGAGAGGGCTGGGGAGAGGGCCGAGCATGATTCCTTATTGTTGGGTGTTGGGTGTTGGGTTACGCTGCGCTTCACCCAACCTACTGTCTACTGTCTTACTCCCTCTCCCTGTGGGAGAGGGCTGGGGAGAGGGCCGAGCATGATTCCTTATTGTTGGGTGTTGGGTTACGCTGCGCTTCACCCAAGCTACTGTCTTACTCCCTCTCCCTGTGGGAGAGGGCTGGGGAGAGGGCCGAGCATGATTCCTTATTGTTGGGTGTTGGGTTACGCTGCGCTTCACCCAAGCTACTGTCTACTGTCTTRCTCCCTCTCCCTGTGGGAGAGGGCTGGGGAGAGGGCCGAGCATGATTCCTTATTGTTGGGTGTTGGGTTACGCTGCGCTTCACCCAASCTACTGTCTACTGTCTTACTCCCTCTCCCTGTGGGAGAGGGCTGGGGAGAGGGCCGAGCATGATTCCTTATTGTTGGGTGTTGGGTTACGCTGCGCTTCACCCAAGCTACTGTCTTACTCCCTCTCCCTGTGGGAGAGGGCTGGGGAGAGGGCCGAGCATGATTCCTTATTGTTGGGTGTTGGGTGTTGGGTTACGCTGCGCTTCACCCAACCTACTGTCTTGCTCCCTCTCCCTGTGGGAGAGGGCTGGGGAGAGGGCCGAGCATGATTCCTTACAGTTGGGTGTTGGGTTACGCTGCGCTTCACCCAACCTACTGTCTACTGTCTTACTCCCTCTCCCTGTGGGAGA